>CAYFSD010000190.1:2003-4568 GCA_964345705.1 uncultured Desulfohalobiaceae bacterium | reverse complement strand
TCCTTCACCTTTATCACCAAGACGCCGCCCGCTTCCATCCTGCTCAAGAAGGCAGCCAAGATCGAGAGGGGATCTGGCGACGCCAGGCAGGACAAAGTGGGGAAGGTGACCATGGACCAGGTCCGTGAGATCGCCCAAACCAAGCTTCCGGACTTCAATACCAACGACATGGATGCCGCCATCCGAACCGTACTCGGAACAGCGCACAGTATGGGCGTGGAAGTCGAGTCGTAAAGAACGCGGAGCAAGCACGATGGCAAAGATCAGCAAAAATCTTCTCAATGCCCAGCAGCAATTCGACAAGTCCAAGCGCTATCCGCTCGAAGACGGTATTGCCCTTGCTCTGGACACGGCTTTTGCTTCCTTTGACGAGACCGTGGATGTCGCGGTCCGCTTGGGGGTCAATCCCAAGTATCCCGACCAGATGGTCCGGGGCTCGGTCACCCTCCCTTTTGGGCTGGGCAAGGAGGTCCGCGTCGCCGCCTTCTGCAAGGGAGAAAAGGAAGAGGAAGCGCGCAACGCCGGGGCCGATGTTGTCGGATCCGACGAGCTGATCCAGAGCATCCAGCAAGGGTGGCTCGAGTTCGACAAGGCCGTGGCCACTCCGGATATGATGGCTCAGGTGGGCAAAATCGGCAAGATTCTCGGTCCGCGCGGAATGATGCCCAATGCCAAAACGGGCACCGTGACCTTCGAGCTGGGTAAGACCATTGAGGAGCTCAAGGCCGGCAAGGTTGAGTTCAGGGTGGACAAGGGCGGCGTGGTCCACGCCCCCATCGGCAAGGTTTCTTTTGGCACGTCCAAGCTGCTGGACAATTCCAAGATGCTTCTGGACAGCCTGTACAAGGCCAAGCCGAGCGGGGCAAAGGGCGCCTATTTCCGGTCCTTGAGCGTTTCCACGACCATGGGCCCGGGGGTGAAGATCGACATCAGGAATGCAAGCACTTTCATCGAAGTGTAGCTTCGGGAAAATGAGTCAAAGACAGCAGGTGGCTGACAGCCTTAATTTCCTGCCGAGACGGGCTTTGGCTCAGAATCAGGGAGGTCAGGCGCGTGAGTAAGTCAAGAGAGGAAAAAGCCGAAGCCATTGAGCAGCTCCAGAATGCGGCTCAAGGGGCGAATATCGCTCTCGTCAGCGACTTCCGCGGCCTGAAGGTGGAAAATCTGGAGAAGATTCGCCATGAGCTCAAGGCGAACAATATCCACTATCAGGTCGTGAAGAACACCTTGGCCCGGATCGCGTTCAAGGGGACGGCCCACGAGGTCCTCAACGATCAGCTATCCGATTGCTGTGCGGTCGCGTTTGGGTACGACGACCCCGTTGTCGCGGCCAAGGTGCTGGTCAAGCACGAGAGGGAGTTCAAGCAGTTCGGAGTGAAGTACGGCAGCTACAACGGCACGTACCTGGACGACGAGCAGATCCGGGAGCTGGCCAAGCTTCCGGGAAGGGAACAGCTCCTGTCCCAGATGCTGTGCACCATGAACGCCGTCCCCACTAACTGTGTCAGCCTCTTTGCCAATCTTTTGAGGTATATGCTCAATGCCCTGAACGGGATCAAGGATCAGAAAGAGGCCTAAGCCAAAGCCATTGAATGGAAGGAGGAATGCATGTCGGAGATCACCAAAGAACAAGTTATCGATTTCATCTCCAATATGACCGTTTTGGAGCTCTCCGAGTTCATCAAGGAGCTTGAGGAGAAGTTCGGGGTGAGCGCCGCACCCGCGGCCCCTGTTGCTGCCGCGGCAGCTGGCGGCGGTGGCGAAGAGGCCGCCGCTGAGGAGGAAGAGCAGACAGAATTCGATGTGGTGCTCAAGAGCGTGGGCGAGAACAAGATCGCGGTCATCAAGTCCCTGCGCGCGCTCACCGGTCTCGGGCTCAAGGAGGCCAAGGCCACTGTGGACGAGCTTCCCGCTACGCTCAAGGAAGCCGTCAGCAAGGAAGACGCGGATGACGCGAAAAAACAGCTTGAAGAAGCCGGAGCGACTGTGGAAGTCAAGTAAGACGATTCATCCGGGAGGCGCAGGCCATGCCCTGTGCCTCCCGGGTTTCATTCCCCCAGTGATTACGCGTGTCAAATCGATTCCTCGGTGCGCAATCCATATTCCATATGTTTAATTCAGCGCATCCCGCCTTGTAATGTACGCACTCCCAAATTAACCGTTACATCTTTTTCGTATAAAACACGGTTTCGGACGGGACGCTTTTCCCGTCGACAAATTTCGGAACTGAAATTGATCTGATATTTTCTCTTCCTTTTTTCTCTACATTTTTAATTATCAGATTGCAAGGGTGATGAGAATGACTCAGTTAGTGAAAAAATTCGGGAAAATCAAGGAAGTACTCAAGAAACCCCATCTCCTCGATCTGCAGCGCAATTCGTACAGAGACTTCCTTCAGCTCGATGTTCCGCCGACCAGCCGAGAAGAAAAGGGACTCGAGGACGCATTCCGCTCGGTCTTTCCCATAGAGGATTTTTATCACTCGTCTACCCTGGAATACGTGAGCTACGAAATCGGCGAGCCGAAATACGACGTGGAGGAGTGCATCACCAAGGGGCTGACCTA
>CAYFSD010000190.1:0-1903 GCA_964345705.1 uncultured Desulfohalobiaceae bacterium | reverse complement strand
TGGCTCGACTTCGACTTCGACCACAAGGATCTGCTCTATGTGCGGATCGACAGGCGCCGCAAGATGCCTGTCACCGTGCTGCTCAAGGCAATGGGCCTGAGCGAGGAGGAGATCCTGAACTATTTCTACGACAAGGAGTCCTATTTTCTCCAGGACGGTCGCATCTACCTGCAGGTCAACTCCAGCCTCTATCGTCGGGAAAAACTGGCCTCCGATGTGCTGGACACGGAGGGCAACATTCTCCTTCGCGCCAACAAGGAGATCAGCCGTCCGGACTGGAAGAAGCTGGTGAAAAAGGGCGTGGAGTGGATCGAGGTGGACCGCGGCGCCCTGGAGCAGGAGTATCTCGCCGAGGACGTGGTGGACGCGGAAACCGGCGAGATCCTGGCCAGTCTTGGACAGCGGGTCACTCCCGAGCTCATCGATCTGCTGGAGAAGGAGAGCCAGCGGGAGCTCCGGGTCTTCCACACCAAGGGACTGGAGGTCTCCGCGAGCATCCTGGAAACCCTGGAGATGGACAAGACCGAGGACTCCCAGAGCGCCCAGATCGAAATCTATCGCAGGCTGCGTCCCAGCTCGCCTCCCACTCCCGAGGTGGCCCAGTCCTTTTTCGAGAATATCTTCCGTAACTCGGAATACTACGACCTGTCCGTGGTCGGGCGCTACAAGCTGAACAAGCGCCTGGACCTGGATCAGCCCTTGGACAAGCGGACCCTGACCAACGAGGACATCCTGTTAACTATCCGCAAGCTGGTCGAGCTCAAGGAGGCGCACGGTCCCGCGGATGACATCGACCATCTGGGCAACAGGCGGATCCGGCCCGTGGGCGAGCTGGTGGAGAATCAGTACCGTATCGGTTTGGTGCGCATGGAGCGGGCCATCAAGGAACGCATGACCCAGCAGGACGTGGGCACCCTCATGCCGCACGACCTGATCAATCCCAAGCCGGTCACCGCGGCGGTGAAGGAGTTCTTCGGCACGTCGCAGCTGTCCCAGTTCATGGATCAGACCAATCCCCTGTCCGAGGTGACCCACAAACGGAGGCTCTCCGCTCTGGGACCCGGCGGCTTGACCCGGGAACGGGCCGGATTCGAGGTCCGGGACGTGCATCCCAGCCACTACGGCCGGATCTGCCCCATCGAAACGCCGGAGGGACCCAACATCGGCCTGATCGTGTCCCTGACCACCTACGCCCAGGTCAACGACTACGGGTTCGTGGAAACGCCCTATCGCGTGGTCAAGAATGGATGCGCCACGAACGAGATCGTATACATGGACGCATCCCAGGAGCACGGGGAGATCATCGCCCAGGCCAACGCGCCCCTGGACGAGGAGGGAAACTTCGTCAACGAGCAGGTCATGGCCCGGGAAAAAGGGGAGTTCTCCATGGTGAGCCGGGACATGATAACCTACATGGACATCGCTCCCAGCCAGATCGTCTCCGTCTCCTCCTCCATGATCCCCTTCCTGGAGCACGACGACGCCAACCGGGCCCTGATGGGCTCGAACATGCAGCGGCAGGCCGTTCCCCTGCTGCGCAGCGATCCGCCCATTGTGGGCACGGACATGGAGGGCCAGGTGGCCCAGAACTCCGGAAACTGCCTTTTGGCCGAAGGCAGTGGAGTCGTGGATTTCGTGGACTCCACGCGGATTGCCGTGCGCTATCGGGATCCCAATCTCTATCCCCGGAGCGGCGGGGTGGTGATCTACGATCTGCAGAAGTACCACAAGTCCAACCAGAACAGCAGCTTCACCCAGCAGCCCACCGCGCAGCCGGGACAGATCGTGGAGCCGGGCGATATCCTTGCCGACGGCCCCAGCACCTACCGGGGCGAGGTGGCCCTGGGGAAGAATCTGCTCACGGCCTTCATGCCCTGGGGCGGATACAACTTCGAGGACGCGA
>CAYFSD010000189.1:2109-4573 GCA_964345705.1 uncultured Desulfohalobiaceae bacterium | reverse complement strand
TGCGTTCCGTTGAAAGCCGGGCGCGGCCTGCCGCCTCGAGAACAAGGCTCTGATGCCATATGAAACCCGGCATCGTGCTGCAGCCGCCTTCGCCTCGCTCAATCCCGTTGTAATTCAATAAGTTGAACACATTTTCATGAAAAAAAGCCCCGGGAAGAGCCGTCTGCTCGGCTCGTCCCGGGGCCTCGAATACGCTGAACGGATTCCCCGTCCGGATCACTGCTCTTCGGACAGGGTGAATTCCCAGGCGCAGTAGTACTCCTCCGGATGCTCGTCCGGGGGACAGCAGATGCATCGGGTCTCGATGCGAGGATCCACCGTCTTGGCGAAGTTGGCGTATTCCACCAGACCCACCGGCTTGCAGGGAAAATCCGGGAGATCCTTCCGCTTGCGCGCGGCCTGGACGCGGCAGTCGACCATCTGAAAAACGACCCGCCTGTCGGTCACCTCCACGCAGCGCTGCTTGTTCAGCTTGGCGTACATGCGGTGCTTGAGGCAGGTGACCAGAGCCGGAATGCCCCCACCGGGCTCCAGGCCCAGGCGCTTCATGATCCGCTTGGCCTCGAGCTGAGTGAAGGTTTCCCAGGCCTTGCGGTCGGCCTCGATGGCCGCATCCATTCCGTGATCCTGCTCCACGGCCTGGAACCAGAGCCCGTCGTGGGCCAGCCAGTTCTTGGCATCGTCGAGGATGATCCGGATCAGATCCTCGCGGTCCAGCTCGTACAGGAGCCGGACCCCTTCATCTAGAGCATCGCTTTCCAGATCCTCGCGTTTGCCGGCTGTCTCGCTCATAACAAGCCTCCTTGGCCATCCACGCGGTTGTCAAGCGCTCGTTTTTTCCTGGTCACCATAGGAACGGAAGCCCAGTTGTCTGAGCACCCAGGTCAAGGGACAAATTTCGGTGAAGGCGGACTGCAGCAGATTGATCCCCACGAACAGGGTCAGAAGCAACCACCACCAGGAAAAGAACACTCCCAGCAGCAAGCTGAGCAAAACGATGCCGCCGACGATCCCGCGGAAGGCCCTGTTGATATCCATGTGTGTCACCTCCTTTCATGGAATAGCTGTTATACACGCCACTCATAACACGTTCCACTCCGGAAAGGACCGCCGTCTTTCCAGACTGAAACATATTACAATGTGTACCTATTCACCACCTTGTCGAACCGTAAGCCGACACGGGGTAGTGAATAGTTGCCTAAAATGTAGCATAAATTCCAGCGGTCGTATAGGCTGAGCCGAACAATCAGTGGACCGGAACATGAATCTTCGGTGGGAGCTGCTTTCATCCCGGCCTTGTCGGTTCGATGCCGGTCCAGCAACCCAAGCCCCCTATCCGGCCCGGAGCCGAATACGGGCCAGGCTCTCCAGCTCCTCGGCGAGATCCAAGGCCTGATGCAGATCCTCCCCCCAACAGACCAGGCCGTGGCCCCGCATGAACACGGCCCGTTTCTGCTTGGCGGCATGCCCCGCGGCCCGGGCCAGCTCCAGGCTCCCCGGCTCGAGCGCGGGGACTTCGGCCATTTCTCCGGCAAAGAGCTCCGCCTCGTACAGAGGAAGATCCAGCAGCCGCCTCCCGGGGCGGCTGAGGCTCAGGGCCAGCAGGCACGGCGGATGGGTGTGCAGCACCGCCTCGGCCCGGGGCTGCCGGCGGTAGATCTCCGCATGCATGAGGCCCTCCGAGGACATGCCTTCCGGAGCCGCCCCGGGCAGGGCATCGATCGCCACGCTCAGCAGGTCCCCCGGGCCCAGGCGACCCTTGGCGCTTCCGGAGCGGGTGATGACCATGCGCTCCGCCTCCCGCCGCAGACTGAGATTGCCGTTCCTTCCGCTCAAAAGGCCCTTGAGCCATGCCTCGCGGCCCGCGGAGCGAAGGGTCTCCCCTGTTTCCGGCGGGATATCCCGTCCCCAGGAGGGAGGCTCCCCGTCAGCGGCGATGAGGGGCTTGATGTCCAGCACAGGCGTGCCGTCCAGGGCTTCCAGGGGATGCACGGTGAGCTGGCGATCCGCCACTTCCAAGAGGCGCACCGGATGCAGGCCGAGGGGATTGGGCCGATCCGGGGAGCGCGTGGCGAAGACGCCGCGCATGGGTCGCGAGGGATCGCCGCGGGGATGGCACTGCAGCACTTCCCGGTCCGCCTCGTGGAGCCAGGTGAGCACCTGGGCCGCCATGCCCGCCTTCAGCCCGAGCAGGGCCTGTTCGTATCCTTCCGCCACCTCGATGCGGGACGGAGGGAGGTCCGCTCCGGCCTGGGTCGGGGTGCTGCTCCTGTCCGTCAGCTCCGAGCGGACCCTTCCCACAATCCGAAATGTTGCCGATGAGGTCCTTTCTTCAGCCATGATCAGCCTCCGCGCAGATGGTCGAATCCTTGAATTGTCATGGGGTTGCCGTTCAGGAGGACCCTCTCCTCCCGGAGGATCTCGCCCACGAATCGAGCCTCGGGGACACGGTCCAGCAGCTCGG
>CAYFSD010000189.1:0-2009 GCA_964345705.1 uncultured Desulfohalobiaceae bacterium | reverse complement strand
CGCCGCGGAAGGCGAGCTCCGTGGCTGAGTTCCCCTCTCGCCGGGCACAGGTGATCACCTCCGGATGAAGATCCTCCTCCCCGAGCCGGAGCGAGGCGCCCTTTCCCTGCCCCACAAGACGGGGCACATCCCGGGCCAGGCCGTCCGAGACATCCATGAGGGCCGTTACTCCGGAAATACGCCCCAGCTCTCGGGCTTGCGCGACATAAAGGCGCGGCCGCAGATGCGCTTCCACGGCGTACGGGAACTCGCCCGGATCCCATCCGCGCCCCAGAGCCGTCAGCCCGGCGGCGGAAAGGCCCGGATCGCCCACCAGGAAAAGCAGATCCCCGGGACGCCCTCCCCCGCGTGGCACACATCCTCCAGGAGAGCCCCAGATGGTGATGCCCATTCCCAGCTGGCCGGAGCGGCTCAGATCGCCCCCCGCCAGATATAGGGCGTGTTCCTCCGCTAGCTCGGCCAGCCCCTGGAAATACTCCGGCCAGAAGGTCTCCGGGACGTCCCCGGGGATGAAGAGGTTCAGCAGGAACCCCTCCGGCTCCCCGGCCATGGCGGCGATGTCCGAGATGTTCACCGCCAGGCTCTTGTATCCCACGTCCCGAGGCGAGAAATAGGTCCGGGAAAAGTGGACCCCTTCCAGAAAAAGATCCGTGGACAAACACAGCCTTTCCCTGCAGGGGACCACGGCGCAGTCGTCCCCGCGTCCGCCGGCCTCGCTCCGACGCATCCTGGGGAAAAAGCGATCCACGAGATCAAGGAAGGCCTCCTCCGAATCCAATTTCATGTGGGCTCCCTCGAGGAAATATAGATGTCGTAGCGAAAGCCGCGCCCAGCAATGGAGTGCACCGGGCCCCGCCCGTCCGGGGCAAGGGCGCGCGCCCTGGGCGGGCGCTTGAGCACCACGCGCACACCGGGAACCGCCAGGGCCGAGCTCAACAAATCCCGGGCATCCCCGGACCCGCTGTCCGCCGCCAGGCGCAGGAGGCGCACGTTTTTTTTCTCCCTAGCCTTCTTCCCTCCCTGCGCGGGGAAGAAGGGATCGAGATACACCACCTCCGGCGGGGGCGGGCCCTTCCAGACACCGGATGAGACGGCGAGCCGGCGCAGCATGGTCTCGGATTCCGCGTGCACGGGCCGGATCCTCCTCGCGGCGAAGGGGGCCTCCGCACCGGCCCTGGACCAGGCGTCCAGAAGACAGCGGTGGATCAAAGGATCCCGTTCCATGGCGACCACCCGATGGCCCAGTGCGGCCAGGATCCAAGCGTCCTCCCCCCAGCCGGCCGTGCCGTCCCAGACCACGAGCCCTTTTCGTCCCCTTCTGCCCTGCACGGCCCGCACTAGGGGCTGCCGGGAACGCCTGCCCGCGGGCGAGTCAGTGTCGATCCGGGTCCAGTCCGGAAAAAAGACGGACCCCCGCTCCTGCCGCTCTTCGCATCGCGGCACCTGCAATCCCAGCCATCCGCCGGAGACGAGCAGCATCGCTTCCCCGCCGGCCTCCGGGGACGCCTCCCGCAGGGGCAGACCCAGCTCCTTGGACAAACGCTCGGCGCGTTCCCGATCCCCAGGGCTGTCCCCCAGCACACGAATGCTCGCTTTCCCGCCGGCGCGGGCTTCTCCGGATCCCATAACGCGGCAAGAGTACACCGAAACCCCTTGGGATTCAATACACCCTTCGCTCTCCGGACGTTCCGGGCAAACCCAAGCAGACAACGCAAGGCGAAAGGATACCCCGAGGAGATACAGTTTCACGGAGATTGAACCCCTTGGCGCGATTTGATATACATGGACCCGACTGGCAGGACGTTTTCTTCGAAGGCCGTTCCCACCGGGCATCCCCGCTTTCTTCGCAGGGATCTCCACCGGTCGGGAGGAGCTCCACACGCGGCCCCGAAAAAGGCAGCCGCAAACCATTGACCCACGGATATGCCATGCGCTCTTCATTGATTCTCGCCATCTGCATCCTTTTTCTGGCTAGCTGGCTGGTCCTTGCCACACCCGTTGCCGCAAAA
>CAYFSD010000188.1:0-4594 GCA_964345705.1 uncultured Desulfohalobiaceae bacterium | reverse complement strand
AAGCACCACGAGCACTGGGACGGCAGCGGCTATCCCCTGGGGCTGGCGGGGGAGGCAATCCCGCTGGAATCCCGGATCCTGGCCATCGTGGACGCCTTCGACACCATGACCAGCGATCGGCCGTACAAGAAGGCCGTGTCCCGGGAAGAGGCGCTCCGCGAGCTGCAGCGCTGCGCCGGCACCCAGTTCGATCCGGGCCTGGTGGACAAGGCGGTCGGGATTCTCCAGGCGGAGGGCTAGGCTCATGCCGCAGGGGGAAAGGACAGATCGGGGAGGAGCCGCGAGGGACACAAGCCATGGTTGATGGGGAAAGCTTCGGCTCCTCACGCGAGGATGCCCCCAGATGGCACGCCCTGGAGGCGGAGGAGGTCTTCGACCGGATCGAGAGCGCGCCCGAGGGGCTCAGCTCCGGGGAGGCCGAAAGGCGGCTGGCGGCTTACGGGCCCAATCGCCTGCGCCAGGTCGGGCGCAGGAGCAACTGGTCCCTGCTCCTCTCCCAGTTCAAGAATGTCCTCATCTACGTTCTCCTCGCGGCCTCCGCGGTCACTCTGCTCATCGGGCACTATGTGGATTCCGCGGTTATTTTCGGAGTCGTCCTGCTCAACGCCCTGATCGGCTTCCTCCAGGAGGGGAAGGCGGAAAAGGCCCTGGATGCCATCCGCAATCTGCTGACCACCCGGGCGACGACACTGCGCGACGGCAGGCAGCAGGTCCTGGACTCGGAGCAGCTGGTGCCGGGAGATGTGGTTCTCATCCAGGCCGGAGACAAGGTCCCGGCGGATATCCGGCTGTTCCGCTCCAGGGAGCTGCGCATCGACGAGTCCGCGCTCACCGGGGAGTCCGTGCCTGTGTCCAAGATCCCGGAGAGGGTGGAAGCACGGGTCTCTCTCGGGGACAGGCGCGATATGGCCTTTTCCGGGACCCTGGTCGCCACCGGCCAGGGCCGGGGGGTGGTCGTGGCCACGGGCAACGCCACCGAGCTGGGGCGGATCAGCACCCTGATCGCCACCGTGCCCCCGGTGGCCACCCGGCTGCTGGTCAAGATGGCCGAGTTCAGCCGCAGGCTCACCGTGACCATCGGAGTGGTGGCGATCGTCGTCCTGACCTTCGGCATCCTCGTCCGCTCCTATGATCCCACGGACATGTTCCTGGCCGCTGTGGGGCTGGCCGTGGCGGCCATCCCCGAGGGCCTGCCCGCCATCCTGACCATCACCCTGGCCGTGGGGGTGCAGCGCATGGCCTCGCGGAACGCCGTCATCCGCAGGCTGCCCTCGGTGGAGACCCTGGGCTCGGTCACGGTCATCTGCTCGGACAAAACGGGCACTCTGACCCGCAATCAGATGACCGTGCGCACCGTGACCCTTGCTCGGGACCGGTTCGAGGTGAGCGGTCAGGGCTACAATCCGGAGGGGACCTTCGCCAACAGCGAACGGGAGGAGTTTTCCTGCCTCCTGTACCCCGAGGAGCGGGTTCGGTGTCACGACTATCCCGAGCTGATGGATCTGGCTCGGGCCGGGCTGTGCTGCAACGACGCCTCCCTGGAGCAGAGCGGGGACACGTGGCAGGTGCAGGGCGGTCCCACCGAGGGCGCGCTGATCGTCCTGGCCCGGAAGGCGGGACTGGACTGCGACGCGGAGACGGAGGGGATGCCCCGCGTGGACGCCATCCCCTTCAGCTCCGAGCATCGCTATATGGCCACCCTTCACCTTCCCTCCGGCGGCGGAGCCGGCCGCATCTATGTCAAGGGGGCGCCGGAGAAGCTGCTTCCCATGTGCGAACGGCAGCGAAGCGGGGAAAAGACCGTTTTGCTGGACACGCCCTATTGGCAGCAGATGGTCCGGCAGATCGCCCGTCAGGGACAGCGCACCCTGGCCCTGGCCTCCAAGGAGGCCGCACCGGATATGCGCTCCCTGGACAGGGGGGATGTGGAGCAGGGGCTCGTCTTGCTTGGAGTGGTGGGCATCATCGACCCTCCCCGCGCGGATGCGGTCAATGCCGTGGCCAAATGCCGCGCTGCGGGGATAACCATTAAGATGATCACCGGGGACCATGCCTTGACCGCCCTGGCCGTGGGCGAGCAGATGGGGATCGGTGACGGGGTGACCGCGGTGAGCGGGGAGGAGCTCGACGCCCTGTCCGAGGAGCGCCTGCGGGAAATCGCCCGACAGGTCGAGGTCTTCGCCCGGGTCAGCCCAGAGAGCAAGCTCCGCTTGGTCCGGGCGCTTCAGGCCGACGGGGAGGTGGTGGCCATGACCGGGGACGGGGTCAATGACGCCCCCGCCCTGAAGCAGGCGGACGTGGGGATCGCCATGGGGCTCAAGGGCACGGAGACGAGCAAGGAGGCCGCGGAGATGGTGCTCGCGGACGACAACTTCGCCTCCATCTCCAACGCGGTGGAGGAAGGCCGGACTGTATACGACAACATCAAGAAGTCCATCGCCTTCATCCTGCCCACCAACGGCGGACAAGCGGGGATCATCGTCGCGGCGATCCTTCTGGGGCGCGTGCTGCCCATCACTCCCGTGCAGATCTTGTGGGTGAATATGGTCACCGCGGTCACCCTGGCCCTGGCCCTTACCGTGGAGCCGGCCGAGCCGGGAGTGATGGCCCGTCCGCCCCGGGATCCCAAGGAGCCGCTTTTGACCCGGCACACCCTGTGGCGCATTTCCTTCGTGGCCTTGATCATGGTCCTCGGGGTCTTCGGGCTCTTCCTCTTCGAGCTCTCCTCAGGGGCCCCGCTGGCGTCGGCCCGGACCGTTGCGGTCAATACCGTGGTGGCCTTTGAGATCTTTTATCTGTTCAACAGCCGGTTCCTCCTGGACTCGGCGCTCAGCCGTCGGGGCTTCTTCGGCAGCGGATACGCCCTGCTCGCGATTATTGGGGTTATTGCGCTCCAGGCGGGGTTCACCTATGCTGCCCCGATGCAGCACCTCTTCGACAGCGCCGCCATCGGTCCGGTCTCCTGGGCTCGGATCCTTCTGGTCGCCAGCTCGGTCCTGGTCCTGGTGGAGCTGGAGAAGCGGATCGTGCGCACCGCTTCCTCCGGAAGGGGACAAGAGGCCCGGTAACTGGTGTCAGGCGGTCTTCCACGGAGGAATCGCGTGTATTGGGGGGAGTCGCGCGTGCCGCCGCGTGCGCGGGCCCATGGGGCCGGTGAGCGCGGGGCACGGCTAAGGGGGAGGTCGCCGGGGCCGCGCTTGATCCGAGCGACCGGCTTGTCTGTTGAATTGTTGCCGCCTATATGGATACTCCATGAGGAAGGATTTCACTGGTCTCTTCGGCCGGCTCGCCTCGCACTGGAAGGCCCTTTTGGCGCTTTTCGCCGACGCCGTGTTCCTGGCCGGGCTCGTCCTCTCCCTCGTCTCCGGGCAGGCCCATGGCTTGGTTCTCCTCGGCCTCGTGGGCATGGCCGTGAACGGGGTCAAGAGTTACCGGCTGTTCCTGTCGGACCGGGGATATTTCCCCTTTTGGTGGTTCATTCCCACCCTCGTCTTTCCCTGGACGTCACTCTCTGTCAGCGCGAGGGGCCCTCGCGGAGGGGAGGCCTCCGAAGGCGGCAAGACGGGTCATTACAGGCTGTCCACGACGATCCTCTGCGGCCTGATCGCCGTTCTCCTGATCGCGAGCAGCTTTGCGGGGCCGGTGAACAAGAATGTCGATCAGGTGCTGGCGCCCCTGGAGAAGCCGGGGCAGACCTATTTGCTGGAGACCGCCAAGCAGGTGGGAATCGCCTTCGCCACGGCGCGCCTGCTCAACGGCATGCTGTCCCTGATCGAGGAGCTGGAGCTCTCGGCCAGGGTCGGAGTGGGGGTCGCCGTCAGCCCGGGGGAGGTCCTGGAGCCCCTGGACGACCTGGCGGAACGCTTTTCCCTGGTCATGCTGGTCAATCTGGTCACGGTCAGCGGCCTCCTGCTTCTGGGGGAGGTGGGCAAGCTCATCGGCCTCTCCCTGCTGGTCCCCCTGGGGCTTCTGGTGCTTGCGGCCTCGTTGTGGCAGGCTCCCGACAAGAGGAGCGCGATTGCGGGAACGGGCTACCGGATCGTCCTCCTCGGGCTCTTTCTGCGCCTGTTCGTACCGGCTATCGGCATGGGGAGCGTCGCTTTGGATGCGCTGATACTGGAGAGGAAGCAGGCCGAGGCGGTGGAGAAGATGCCCGAATTCGTGAGGGAAAGGACGCAATCCCTGGAGCTTGCGGAAGAGAGCGTTGTGGACGGTTCCGGGAATCCGGAGGAGGACAGCGGCTGGTTCTTTTCCGACATCTTCGGCGTGGGCACGGAAATCAAGGACAAGGTCGGCGAGATACGGCAGGACGTGGCCAAGCTGAGGGAGTCGCTGCCTCAAGTCATCCAATCCATAGTGGAGCAGATCGTGATCTTCGTGATCAAGAGCGTTGTGCTCCCCCTGATCTTTCTCTGGGTGATCCTTCGCTTCTACAGGTGGATCAGTCGATCACCCGGTGCCGGAAGCGACACGGAGCGGAGGCTGAAGGAGCTCCTCCTCCGGGAGAGGCAAAGCAGGGGGGAGCCTGTTTCCGGGGATTCTTCCGGGGAAAGGCCCTGACTTCTCCCCGCGATTGGCGGAAGATATCAGGGCT
>CAYFSD010000187.1:0-4643 GCA_964345705.1 uncultured Desulfohalobiaceae bacterium | reverse complement strand
CTCTAAAGCGGATTCCCCGGGCGATCGAGACGGAGATCAGCGGCGGGGGCGGCCTGGAGAGCGGGGGGGAGCTGGGGCGCCTGGGCGCGGACTATATCTCCGTGGGCCGGCTGACCCACGGGGCCCGGTCCAAGGATTTCAGCATGCGCATTGAATCATCGGGCTCCAAGGACCAGGATTTGAGCGGAAGACATTCGAGTCTCGAGTGATCCGGTTCGGAAAGCGGGAGGGTTATGGCCGAAAAAGGGGAAGAGATCAACGGCTCATCCAGGCTCCGCAGCGAGGTCCTGGTGATCGGCTCGGGGATTGCGGGGTGCACCACCGCGCTGCTGCTGGCGGAGCAGGGCTGCGAGGTCACGCTCGTCTGCGCCGGCCGGAACCTGGATGACGGGAACAGCGCGCTGGCTCAGGGCGGGATCGTCTATCAGGGCGAGGACGATGGGCCCGAGATGCTTCGCCACGATATCCAGACCGCCGGGCGAGGGCTGAGCTATAAGCGAGCGGTGCGGTATCTTTCCAAGCAGGGTCCGGAGGCGGTGCGCGAGCTTTTGGTGGAACGCCTGAAGGTCCCCTTCGAGCGGCAATCGGACAGCTCCTTCAAGCTGACCCGGGAGGGCGGGCACGGCCGGAATCGGATCCTTTTCTGCGCGGACTACACCGGATGGGCCATCATGGACCGCCTCAAGAGGGCGGTGAACGCGTGCGAGAACATCAATCTCCTCACCCGGCGCACCGCGGTGGATCTTCTGACCACGCATCACCACTCCCAGCGGCTGGAATGCAAGTACCAGCTGCTGAACCAGTGCGTGGGCGCCTATCTCTTCAATCAGCACACCGAGCAGGTGGAGATGGCCCTGGCGGACTACACCGTTCTGGCCACCGGAGGCGTGGGGCAGGTCTATCTGCACACCACGAACACGCCGGGATCCATCGGCTCGGGGCTGACCATGGCGCAGCGCAGCGGGGCCAAGGTCCTGAACTGCGAATACGTCCAGTTCCATCCCACGGCCCTGTTCCAGCGCGGCGGCCAGCAGTTCCTGATCACCGAGGCCATCCGGGGGGAGGGGGCCAAGTTCATCCGCATGGACGGCAAGCCCTTCATGAAGGAATACGATCCCCGCGGAGACCTGGCGCCCAGGGATGTGGTCACGCGGGCCATCGTGGAGGAGATGCTCAAGACCGGGGACGACTTTGTCTATCTGGATGCGGCGAATTACGTGGAAAACGACCTTCCCCGCAGGTTCCCCACCATCCACAAGCGCTGCCTGGAGCTGGGCATTGACATGACCCGCCAGCCCATACCCGTGGTCCCGGCGGCCCACTTCTTCTGCGGCGGGATCCTGGTGGACCAGCAGGGACGAAGCACCCTGCACCGCCTCTATGCGGTGGGCGAATGCACCTGTACTGGGGTCCACGGGGCCAATCGCCTGGCCAGCACCTCCCTGCTGGAGGGTCTGCTCTGGGGCCAGAGCGCGGCGGAGTCCATCGGGGCCAAGATGGGAAAAAAGAACAAGCTCTCCGGCAAGCTCGCGGAGAGCATCCCCCACTGGACCAATCCGGGGAACGAGGACCGGGAGGACCCGGCCCTGATCGCCCAGGACTGGGCCACCATCAAGAACACCATGTGGAACTACGTGGGAATAGTGCGCACCACCTCCCGGCTGAATCGGGCGTACGACGACCTGTACAACCTGAACAAGCGCCTGTACGAGTTCTACCGCCACACCCCGATCAGCCGTCCCCTGATCCAGCTCTTCCACGGCTGCCAGACGGCCAACCTGATCACCTTCTTCGCCCTGCGCAACTTAAAGAGCACGGGCTGCCACTACCGGGTGGACAGTTGAGTGGTGTGTCAGTGCGTCAGTGAGTCAGTGCGTCAGTGGGTCGGTGTGTCAGTGTGTCAGTTAGTCGGTAAGTCAGTGATTCAGTGATTCAGTAAGTCAGTGATTCAGTGGGTCAGGGAAGCGGTGAGTCAGTGGGTCGGAGTTCGATAGCATGCATTGGGCTGGCAACCGAAATCCGACCCTTGGGATCACATGCTCACCTGGCTCCGTCTTACCGGAAACCGTGAACCTGGAACCGTGAACCCGGAACGGCTTCAGGAGGGATCGAAGATCCGGGCCGCCTCCTCCTTCAGCTTGTACTTCTGCACCTTGCCGCTGGCGGTCATGTCGAAGCCGTCCACGAAGGCGATGTGCTTGGGAATCTTGTAGCGAGAGAGCCGGCCCCGGCAGAAGTCCTTCACGTCCTCGGGCTGGATGTCGCCGCCCTCCTTGGGGATGATGAAGGCGGCGACCTCCTCCCCGTACTTCCGGCTGGGCTTGCCCACCACCTGGACGTCGTACACCCCCTCCATGGAGTAGAGGAACTCCTCGATCTCCCGAGGGTAGATGTTCTCCCCGCCCCGGATGATCATGTCCTTGAGCCTGCCGGTGATGGCCAGATACCCGTCCTGGTCCATCTGCCCCAGATCCCCGGTGTGCAGCCAGCCATCTTGGTCAATGGCCTCGCTGGTGGCCTGCTCGTTGTTGTAGTACCCGCGCATGACGTTGTACCCGCGGCAACAGACCTCCCCGGTCTCTCCCGGGGCGACCTCCCGCTCGGTCTCCGAGTCCACGACCTTGACTTCCACATGGGGCAGGGGCCGGCCCACGGTCTCCACCCGCTTCTGGATATCGTCGTCCACCCGGGTCTGGGTGATCACCGGCGAGGCCTCGGTGAGGCCGTAGCAGATGGTGATCTGGCTCATGTTCATGTCCTGGATGACCTGGCGCATCACCGCGATGGGGCAGGGGGATCCGGCCATGATCCCGGTGCGCAGGGAGCTGTAGTCGAAGCGGCTGAACATGCTGTGCTCCAGGATGGCGATGAACATGGTGGGGACCCCGTAGAGGGCTGTGCACTGTTCCGCGTCCACCGCGGTCATGGCCAGCAGGGGGTTGAATTCCTCCAGGACCACCAATGTGCTCCCGTGGGGCACTGCGGCGAGCACGCCCAGCACGCAGCCGAAGCAGTGGAACAGGGGCACCGGGAGACAGATGCGGTCCTGGGGACCCAGGAGCTGGTTGGCGCCGATGGCCATGCCGTTGTTCAGGATGTTGGAGTGGGTGAGCATGACCCCCTTGGGGAATCCGGTGGTGCCGGAGGTGTACTGCATGTTCACCACGTCGTGGGGATCCAGGGAGCGCTGCCTCTGGGCGTACTCCGCATCGGAGACCAGCCTGCCCATGGAGATGGTTTCCGGGAGGGAGTAGAGCCCGCGATGCTTTTCCTGGCCCAGAAAGATCACCCGCCTGAGGCAGGGGAAGGATTCGCTCCGCAGATGGCCCCTGGGCTGGGTCTTCAGCTCCGGGAGGAGCTCGTACACGATCTGGAGGTAGTCCGTGTCCTTGTACCCGTCGATGAGCACCAGGTTTTCCGTCTCCGACTGCCGGAGGAGGTAGGCCAATTCGTCCTTCTTGTAGTTGGTGTTCACCGTGAGCAGGACGGCCCCGATCCTGGCGGTGGCGAACTGCAGGGCGATCCAGTGGGGCACGTTCGTGGCCCAGACGGCGACCTTCTCCCCCTTCTCCACGCCCAGGGCCATGAGGCCCTTGGCCATATCGTCCACCAGCTCGCCGAATTCTCGGTAGGTCATGCGGAAGTCGCGATCCACGTAGACCACGGCCTCGTTCTCGGGATATCTCTCGATGGTCTCCTGGAGCATCTGGCCCAGGGTGATCTCTCGCAGCTGCTGTTCCATGACGCGTCTCCTGCGTGTGGAATTCGTCGCGCGGTCGGTTCGATGTCCTGTTTGATTCGTTGAAGATCACTGCGGGAGATAGAGGATCGCGTAGATCTCGGCTGGCTCCTCTCCCTTGCAGATCACGGAGTGGGGCAGCGCCGAGTTGTAGTAGATGCTGTCCCCGGGGCCGAGCTCGTAGCGTTCCTGGCCGTAGGCGATCTCGATCCTGCCGGAGAGGACCACCAGGAACTCCTCGCCCTCGTGGGAGGAGGGGAGCTCGCTGTGGGTCTCCTCGGGAAGCACCTGGATGTAGAAGGGTTCCATATGGCGGTCGGTCTTGCCCCGGCCCAAAGAGTAGAACCGAAGGGGCAGGGGGTCCTCCCCTCCCCGCAGGGCGCGCATCTCTTCGCTGCGCTCCTCGGCCCGGGTGATGAAGGGATCGCTGCTGATATCGTCGTCCAGAAAGGTGCCCAGGCGCGTGCCCAGGGCCCGGGAAATTTTGAGCAGGGGGCCGAGGGAGGGATGGACGTTCTCCTCTTCCAGGGAGCGCAGGAATTCCCGACTCAGGCCGGAGAGCTCGGCCAGGCGCTCCAGGGACATGTTGTGTATTTCCCGATACTTCCTCAGCTTTTGCCCCAGATTGTGCGCGGCCATAGTCCAGTGCTCCGTGCGTTGCGGTTCAAGGATGCTTCGCCGATGGAAAAGGACGGAAATTAGCCCCTCTGGCCGGAGAAATCAAGGAGTGATTGCGGGGTGGGGCTGAATTTATTCACACAGGAATAAACCGCATCCGCGTTCTCCGTTCCGCGTTCAGCGTTTGGGACCTCGGGATGGGTGAGGCAACAGCGGACCGGTGAGGGTGACGTGTTTCGCATGGGTCCGTCATCTGTCGTCTGTCCTCCGTCCTCCGTCTTCCGTC
>CAYFSD010000186.1:0-4645 GCA_964345705.1 uncultured Desulfohalobiaceae bacterium | reverse complement strand
CTTCCGGTAGATGCGTGCTTGATCCTTCGGTGTGAACCGCCAAGTCGCGAAGAACGCCAAGAAGCCCAGCACCCAATTTCAGAAATGGGTGCAGGAGGTTTTCGGTCTCTCCCGCAAAGTAAGAGCTGTATCCTTCGTGTTTTGGCGGTTCTCAAAGGGACAAGGAGGCTGGGGCGGGATGTCTCTGTTTTTGGTTGGAAAAATCGCGGCACATGAGATATTCTTCTCCCATTTTCCCCCGGAATATGGAAGAATGTATCCCCAGGCTCCAGTAGAGCGGAGATGGGGCGAGAGGCAGCGCGGACAGCGAAGGCGTGCGCGGTGGGCCTTTCGGTAAAGGTTTTGGGTTGCATCCCGGCCGATGCTCGCGCACGGTGCGGGGAAGGAGGCTGTTATGCATAAGCATGTGGCGGTTGTCGGATCAGGGCCCGGCGGGTATGTGGCGGCGGTGCGCGCGGCGCAGCTCGGAGCTGAGGTGACCCTGGTGGAGCGGGACCGGATCGGCGGTGTGTGCCTGAACTGGGGCTGCATCCCCACCAAGACCCTGAAGACCAGCGCCGAGCACTGTCAGGCCGCGAGACAGGCCTGGACCTACGGCGTGGATGTCCGGGGCGAGCCTGTGGTGGACATGGAGAAGGTGGTGGCCAGAAAGGAACGGGTGGTTGCGGACCAGGCCGGCGGCGTGTCCCGGTTCGTGTCCAGGCACGGGGTGCGGTTTCTCCAGGGCGCGGCCAAGCTGACCGGTCCGGGGAGCCTGGAGATCGACGATGGGGAGCATCCCCTCTGGACCCTGGAAGCGGACAGCGTGATCCTGGCTCCGGGAACCAGTCCGGCCGAGTTTCCCGGGGTTCCCTTCGACGGCCGATATGTCCTGTCCAGCTCCCAGGCCCTGGACATGACCCGCCTCCCCGGAAGCATGATCATCGTGGGCGGCGGGGTGGTGGGGTGCGAGTTCGCCACGCTGTTCAACGAATTCGGGGTCCGGGTAACCCTGGTGGAGGCCATGGAGCGCCTGCTGCCCATTACCGGCGTGGACGGTGACTGTTCCAGGATCCTGCTCCGGGAGCTCCGCAAGCGCAAGGTCGCGGTCAAGACCGGGCACGCAGTGCGCACCTGCCGTCGGGCGCAGGGCGGCGTGGATGTGGATATCGAGCCCACTCCGGAGCATGCCAGGCGGGTCAAGAGCGGCGGGGAGACGCTCCAGGCGGAGCTCATGATGGTCTGTGTGGGCCGCAAGCCGAACACCTCCGGGCTGGGGCTGGAGAACGTCGGGGTGTCCACGGACGAGAGGGGCTGGATCGTTGCGGACGAGACCCTGCGCACTGATGCGGAGAACATCTTCGCCGTGGGCGATATCCTTGGCCCGGAGCGGGTGATGCTGGCCCATGCCGCGACCATGGAGGGCGAGGTCGCGGCGGAGAACGCGGTCCTGGGCACACAGCGGCGCATGGATGTCAATCTGGTCCCTGGCGCCATCTACACCCATCCGGAGGTGGCCAATGTGGGGCTGACCGAGGAGCAGGCCCGGGAAGCGGGCTGGGACGCCCGGTCGGATACCGCGCTGTACCGCAGCCTGGGCCGGGCCCACGCCGCCGGGGACATCAGCGGGGAGGGCAAGTGGGTCTGGGACAGAAGCAGCGGCCGGCTCCTGGGGGTCCACCTCATCGGGAGCCATGCCACGGAGCTCATCGCGGAGGCGACCCTGGCCCTGAATCAGGGGTGTACGGTCCAGGATATCAGCCGCAGCATTCATCCCCATCCCACCAATTCCGAGATTTTCCGCGAGCTCGCCCAGAAGGCCCTGGACAGGGATTGAGGATTCGGAAAATGCCTTTGCTGTTTGCGGGAATTCCTAGGATAAGGCATATCCGGACGGGGAAGGCCCATTGTTTTCCGGCGAAGCCGGTGGATGAAATCACGGAGCACGGGACGCGGCGATGACCGGGACGGAAGACCGAAGCCAAGAAGAGCGGGAGCGCGCGGAGGAGGAGCTGCCGGAGAAGGACGCCGCGGAGCTCGTCCATCCCGCG
Source organism: uncultured Desulfohalobiaceae bacterium (assembly GCA_964345705.1). Classification (GTDB taxonomy): domain Bacteria; phylum Desulfobacterota; class Desulfovibrionia; order Desulfovibrionales; family Desulfothermaceae; genus JAIPDU01. The sequence continues at coordinate 2,615 of CAYFSD010000186.1, read as the reverse complement.
GACACGGCGGACCACCTCGAGTCCCTGGAGCTCGAGGAGCAGATCAAGTTCATCAAGCGGCTCCCCATCCGGGACGCGGCCTCCTCCATAGCGGAGATGGGGCATCAGGAGCGGATCGAGCTCTTCGAGCGCCTGAATCTGGGCATGGCCTCCAGGGTCATCTCCAATATGGCCCCGGACGACGCCACGGATATTCTGGCCGGCCTGGACGAGGAGCGGCGCCGGAGCATCCTGGCCCGGATTCCGCCCCGGGACCGCGTGGAGCTGCGGGAGCTCTTGACCTACGACCCCGACACCGCGGGCGGGGTGATGAACACCGACGCCCTGGTCCTGCACCAGGACCTGGACACGGATCAGGCCATTAACCTGATCCGGCGGCAGGTGGGGGACAAGGAGATCCCCTACTATGCCTATGTGGTGGACGAGGAGAATAGACTGGTGGGGGTGGTCTCCCTGCGGGAGCTGATGATCGCCCCGCACGCCATGCACCTGGAGGACCTGATCCAGCCCCAGAAGCTGATCGCGGTGCACCACGAAACGGACCAGGAGGAGGTGGCCCGGCTGATCTCCAACTACAACTTCCTGGCCCTGCCGGTGGTGGACGACGAGGAGAAGCTCCTCGGGGTGGTCACCGTGGACGACGTGATCAACATCATCCACGAGGAGGCCAGCGAGGACATGCAGTCCATGGTCGGCGCGGGCATGGACGAGACCACCGAGTCCCCCTGGCTCTACTCGGTGAAGAAGCGGGTCCCCTGGCTGCTGCTGAACATGGTCAACTCCGCGGTTGCCGCGTACGTGGTGCACCTCTTCGAGGACAACATCGCCAAGATCACCCTTCTGGCCGTGCTCATGCCGGTGGTGGCCAACATGGCGGGCAACTCCGGCCAGCAGGCCCTGGCGGTCATGATTCGGCAGATGGCCGTGGAGCGATTCGAGCGCAAGAAGTTCTGGCTCGGCGTGCTCCGCGAGGCGCGGATCGGCTTCACCAACGGGATTCTGCTGGGCGGGACCATTTTCTGCGTGGTGTGGGCCCTGACCCAGAACCTGACCCTTTCCGGCGTGGTGGGCGCGGCCATGTGGATCGACATGTTCGTGGGCTGCACCGCCGGGGCCTCCATCCCCCTGATCCTGCAGGAGCTGGGGCGCGATCCGGCCCAGGCCTCGACCATCTTCCTCACCACCATCACGGACACCGTGGGCTTCTTGAGCCTGTTGAGCCTGGCCGGGCTGGTCCTGCTGGGCGGATAGCTCCGGGACCGCCCTGCTCCCTTCTCCCCTTCAATCCCTTGTTGCCTCGAGGCGGAGCAGGTCCCGCCCCGCGGGGTTTCGCGGGCAGGTTCCCGGGATTTCAGCGCATCCGTTGCCAGGTGGGGGCGAGACGTGTAGCCTGACGCGGCAGCCGCGCGATCCGAACACCGCGCTGTCCCTTGTGCTGTCCGGTGACCATGGGGGCCTTCGGGTCCGCGCCGCGATGAAGATTCCTTGGGAGCGACTGCGCCATGCGGAACATGTTCGGACCGGGAGCGCTGGTTGTCCTCGCCGGGGCCATGTGGGGGCTTTACTGGGTTCCGCTGCGCCGGGTCCAGGATCTCCTCCAGGCCGGGCCCTGGGCGACGTTCATCGCCGTGCTCATCGGGGCCCTCGTCCTGCTCCCCTGGGGCTGGCGGGGCCGTCGGCGCCTGCAACGGACCGGAGCCCGCGGGCTGCTGAGCCTGGCCCTGGGCGGGGCCTCCTTCGTGCTGTACTCCAACGGGCTGCTCTACGGCAAGGTGGCCGTGGTGATCCTGCTCTTCTATCTCACCCCGATCTGGAGCACCCTGATCCAGCGCTTCTGGCTCCGCCGCGCCGTGTCGCGCTGGCGCTATGCGGCCATCGTCTTCGGGCTGATCGGTATCTCCCTGGTTCTCCACGGCAGCCACGGAAGCATTCCCCTCCCCCGGACCCTGGGCGACGGCCTGGGGCTCCTCTCCGGCTTCCTGTGGGCCGTGGCCTCCACCGGGATCTACGAGCACGGCAACAGCGGCCCCTCGGAGAGCAACTTCTGTTTCTGCGCCGGAGGAGCTGTCGCCGCCCTGCTCCTTGCCCTGACCCTGGACGGGGAGGCGGTGGCGTGGGCGAGCGCGGACAATATTGCCGCCGGGCTCTTCTGGCTGGCCCTTCTCGGATGCGGCTGGTGGGCCGCCTCCCTGACCGGGTTCATGTGGGCGGCGCAGAAGCTGGAGCCGCCCAGGGTGGGTATCCTGCTCATGAGCGAGGTCATCGTGGGATCCGTTTCCGCCGCCCTGTTCGCTCAGGAGCCCTTCGGAGGGCTTATGGGGCTGGGCGGGGCCATCCTCGTCGTGGCCGCGAGCTTCCTGGAGACCGTTCCCCGGGCCAGGGTGTGAATCCGTTCCGCGTTCCCCGTTCCCTGTTCCCCGTTCTGCGTTCTTCGTTGGGAGTGGAGTAGGAGGGGCATCAGCGTTGGTTGAAGCGCTTTCCGTCTTCCGTCCTTTGTCCTCTGATCTCTGACCTCTGATCTCTGATCTCTGACCTCTGATCTCTGACCTCTGGCATCTGACGTCTGGCGTCTGGTATCCGATCTCCGACTTCCGATCTCCGACCTCCGGCTCCCG
>CAYFSD010000185.1:0-4667 GCA_964345705.1 uncultured Desulfohalobiaceae bacterium | reverse complement strand
TCCCCTTCCTCGTGCAGCCGGAAGTTGAAGGGGGTGATGATCACCTCGTTCTCGATTCCCTCCCCGGACAGGGTTTGGCTGATGCGATCCTGTATCTCCAGGCCCCAGAGATAGCCCCGGTCGTTGTACTCGTCCAGGTCGTTGCTGATAGCGTGATCCGCCAGGTGGCAGACAAGGTGGATTTCCTCCTGCTCCAGGGGGTCCCGGGGAACGTCGGAGTGGATGAATACCTCCAGCACGCGTTCGTCGAGGCGCGCTATCTCCCGGGCCACTCGGCCCAGGCGGCGAAGGCTCTGCGCGATTTGGGACTGTCGGCTCATGGCGGCTCTACCTGCATAGACTTGGTTGAAGAACGAGGGCCGATCAAAGGGGGCCGTCCTCAGCCCCCTCTCGCTGGTTGAGCTCGGACTGCTCCCGGAGGGCCTGTTCGATGCTGTCCGCCATGTCCTGGACATCAGCGGAATTCGCCTCGTGGAGCGAGATCTGCACGTTCACCGCCCGTTGGATAATGGGGTGGTTGATGTTGAAGTATTCCCGCCAGCAGGCAACGGCCTGATCGGCCCGGCCCTGCTTGGCCAGGGCGAGGCCGAGATAGAGGTTGGTGAAGTTGTCCTGGTGCCGCTCGCGGAGAACGGTGCGGAACTCCCGGATGCTGGCCTCGAGCTCCTCCAGGCGGAGGTGGCAGTAGGCCAGCTTCTGCCGGGCCTGCAGGTTGTCCGGGCTCCTGGACAGGTGGTCGCGCAGGATGTCCGCGGCCCGGGCGTAGTCCCCGTCCCGGATGAGGGGGTCCGCCTCTCTGGAGGAGGGATCGTACCCGGTGCCCTCGGCCCAGGATTCCTTGCGGAAGCGGTTGACCATGCCGAAGAGGAAGTCCCTCCGGGAATACTTCTGTCTGCGGATGGTGGAGCTCATGGTTCGCCTGTCCTGCGTTTGGCACGAGAGAGACGGCGGTCTCGGGGTCCCAGGGATTGCCCGGCCGGGACCAAGGCAGAAATTCTAGAACAGGTGCCGCCCCGTGGCAAGAGGGGTTGCATTCCGGCGTTCCTATGTTATGCAAATCATCTGGTGTCCGCGCCGTCTTTGTCCGCGCCGGCGCGTAAGCGAGTCGTCGAGAGGAGGACGCAGCTATGATCAATAAGCTCTTGGTGGCCAATAGGGGCGAGATCGCGGTCCGGATCATCCGTTCGGCCAAGGAGCTGGGTATTCAGACCGTATCCGTTTACGAGGAGACGGACAAGGACGCCCTGCACATCATCCTCGCGGACGAGGCGGTCTGTATCGGGGCCGGTCCAAGGAAGGACTACCTGAACATCGACCACGTCATCCATGCGGCAAAGGAGACGGGAGCTGACGCGGTCCATCCGGGGTACGGCTTCCTGGCGGAAAATCCGGACCTGCCGCGCCGCTGCGAGGAGGCCGGATTGACCTTCGTCGGTCCCTCGCCGCAGACGATCATCGACATGGGGAGCAAGGTGATCTCCAGAAACAAGATGATCGAGGCGGGAGTGCCGGTGATCCCGGGCTCCGGCGTCCTGGACGAGGGCGAGTCCGGGGAGGCGCAGGCCCTGGATTTCGTGGCGCGCTACGATTTCCCGGTCATGGTCAAGGCGGTGGCCGGAGGCGGCGGCCGGGGCATCCGCATGGTCAATACCAGGGACGAGCTGCTCAAGGGCCTGCGCGCGGCCCGCTCCGAGGCCAGGACCACCTTCGGCAATCCGGACATCTATCTGGAGAAGGCGATCACCAGGCCCCGCCACGTGGAAGTGCAGGTCCTGGCGGACAATCAGGGAAGCGTTATTCACCTGGGCACGCGGAACTGCTCCATCCAGCGCCGGCACCAGAAGATGATCGAGCTCGCGCCCGCCGGGCTGCCCGATTCCCAGGCGGAAGAGATCTGCCAGACGGCGGTCCAGGCCGCCCGGGCCACGGAGTACGTCAGCGCGGGCACGGTGGAGTTCTTGATCGACGAGCGGGGCGAGTACTTCTTCCTGGAGATCAACACCCGAATCCAGGTGGAGCACACGGTCACGGAGATGATCACCGGCGTGGACATCGTCCGGGAACAGCTGCTCATCGCCTCGGGCAAGCCCCTCTCCGTGTCCCAGCAGGACATCCGCTTCCGCGGCCATGCCATCGAGCTGCGCATCAACGCCGAGGACCCCAAGAACCAGTTCATGGCCAGCCCCGGGCTGATCCAGGTCTATCAGTCCCCCGGGGGGCACGGCATCCGGCTGGACGGGGCGGTGTACCAGGGGTACGAGATCCCGCGCTACTACGACTCCCTGCTGGTCAAGATGACGGTGTACGGCTTCACCTGGGAGGAGGCCGTGGATCGGGTGCGCCGGGCCCTGGACGACTTCATCATCGCCGGGGTCACCACGACCATCCCCTTTTACCGGCGGATCATGGACGAGCCCGATTTCATCGCCCACCGCTTCGACACCTCCTATTTGGAGTCCCATCCCGATCTGCTGAACTATAAGGAGGAGGTGCCCGAGCTGGAGCGCCTGGCTCGGTTCGTGGCCCAGATCAACGCCCTGGGATACAACCCCTTCACGGAATCCCCGAATTGAAGCAGGAGGGGCCGGTGCACGGGATCGATGTCCTGGTTGTGGACGACGACAGGCGCTCCCTGGAGCATCTGGAGCATCTCCTCTCCAGCGAGGGCTACGGAGTGAGCGCCTGCCTGGGCGAGGAGGAGGCGCAGAACCGCCTGGGGGAGAAGGACTACGATCTGGTCGTCGTGGACATCGGGTACCGCAGCATGGACGAGCTCTCCGTGCTGAACCGGGTCAAGGAGACCTCGCCCAACACGGAGGTGATCATCCTCACCGCCGCGCCCACGGTGCAGACCGCGGTGGCGGCGATGAAGAAGGGGGCCTTCCACTACCTCTCCAAGCCGTACAACGACAACCAGTTCCTGCTTGTGGTCAAGAACGCCCTGGACAAGCGCATCCTGCGCCTGGAGGTCCAGGAGCTCCGGGGCATCGTCACGGACAAGGGCTACCTGAACGACCTCATCGGCAAGAACCCCAAGATCCAGCAGCTAAAGAAGGAGATCAGCCGGGTGGCGCCCATGGACTGCACCGTGCTCATCCAGGGCGAGACCGGCACGGGCAAGGAGATGGTCTCCCGGATCATCCATCGCATGAGCTACCGCACGGAACAGCGGTTCCTCGCGGTCAACTGCGGCTCGCTGAACAAGGAGATCCTGAGCAACGAGCTCTTCGGCCACGAGAAGGAGGCCTTCAGCGGGGCGCAGCGGGTGAAGCAGGGCGTGTTCGAGGCGGTTTCCGGCGGGGGGCTCCTGCTGGACGAGATCGGAGAGATGCCCCACTCCATGCAGGTGCAGCTGTTGCGGGTGCTGCAGGAGAAGACGATTATCCGCGTGGGGGGCACGCGGGAGATCCCCGTGGATGTCCGGGTCCTGGCGGCGACGAACAAGAACCTGCGCAAGCAGATCGCAGCGGGCAAATTCCGCGAGGACCTCTATTACCGGCTCAATGTCTTCACCCTGCGCATTCCTCCCCTGCGGGAACGAAAGGACGACATCCCTCTTTTCTGCCGCTACTTCCTGGACAAGTACGCCCGGACCTTCCAGAAGAAGGTGGAGGAGATCTCCGACGAGGCCATGGATCTCTTCTTCAACTATTCCTTCCCGGGCAATGTGCGGGAGCTGGAGAACATTATCGAGCGGGCCGCGGTCCTGGCCGACGGGAGGGTGGTGACTCCCGCGCACCTGCCCAGACGGGTGCGGGAGGCCGCCAGGGATGAGCCCGACCCGGGGCACGAGACGCACCTGATCAGCCTGGCGGAGATGGAAAAGCGGCACATCCGGGATGTGCTGCGCTCCACCCGGGGACGGAAGGGCGAGGCCGCCCGGATCCTGGGAATCGATCGGGCCACCCTATGGCGCAAGATAAAGCGCTACGGGATCGGGGACAAGGAAGTTGTTGCATGATGCAATAGGTTGCAAAGTGCAACATAAAGTAATAGTAGCACAAAATCAATAAGTTAGATGAGAAAACCAGCTAGCGGTTTTGCACATTGCAACAACTCTGTTTTGGACGGGAAGAGGCAATTCCTCCGGCTGTCGCGGGAAAAGGGGTCGCGACGAAGATGGCACAGTGTTTGATAAGGGAAGTGTGAAATCAATCAGACACAGTGCGTGGAGGAGGTGCTTATGCGCAAGCTGCTGGCCTATCTGGAAAAGCTCAATATCGCCGCGACCTTTGCCCAAGCCGGTATCGACCGGATCGCCAAGGACTATTTGAGCTGATCCCGTTCGGGAAGCCCGCTTTCCCAGGGAATGAGCCCTTGCCTCCCCTTGTGTTTTCCGGGGAGATAGCATAAGGCCATTGTCCGGGGAAAGCGGGCAATCTATTTCCCCTGCCGTTTTACCTGGCCCCCTCACCATCCCCTCTCGAGAACTGAGAAGACGGCAGGGGGCTTTTTTTGCCTTCCTCGGATACCCGCCCCAAAAAGAGCTGTCCCCCACAGCCCGTGAAGTACCAGCCGGCGGCGATGCACGCGCCCCACTTCCCCGGGGCGAGCCTTCTTCGCGGCCTCTCCGCTTGACACGGATGTGCGCAGCTCATTAGCATATGTCGTTATATTCGCGGAAGGCGCCCCACGTTGCACGCGGCTGCGGGGAGCCGACCGCTGTT
>CAYFSD010000184.1:0-4671 GCA_964345705.1 uncultured Desulfohalobiaceae bacterium | reverse complement strand
AACGGATGAGGATCGGGGAACATGAATCCTAGGAGAACGGACATGAGCCAATATATGCTGTTTCACGACCAGAAGAACTGCATTGGGTGCGAGGCCTGCGTGGTGGCGTGCAAGACGCGGCAGAACCTGCCGCCCGGTCCGCTCCCCACGCTTGTGGTGCCCGTGGGCCCGAAGTGGACAGGAGAGCAGCCCAGAACGGTCTTTACCTTCATGCCCTGTTTCCACTGCGAGATCCCCTGGTGCGTGGCGGCCTGTCCCACTGGGGCCATGCAGAAGCGTTCCGGGGACGGAGTGGTTTCCGTGGATCCGGATCTGTGCGTGGGGTGCAAGACCTGCATGGCCGCATGCCCCTGGGGGGCGCCGCAGTGGAATCCGGCCACGGGCAAGGTGGTCAAGTGCGACCTGTGCAAGGACCGGATCGATGCCGGGCTAAAGCCCGCCTGTGCCACGGTGTGCATCACGCAGTGCATCCATTTCGGGGCTCCGGAGGAGATGCCGGAGATCAGACGGGATCGTTACGCCCGGAACAAGGCCGAGGGACAGTTCAATCCGGAATGATCGACCGGGGGCGGAACCATGAGCCAAGCGCAGTGCCAAGTCCTGGCCACCTACCAGTGGCTCGAGGAACAGCTGGAGTCCGGCGCGGTGACGCATCCCCGCTGTCGGAGGATCGGCCGGGATATTCTGGAGCTCATCCGGGACATTATCGACAGCAGGGCCGGGGAGAAGCACATGGACAGCCTGTTGCGCCTGGCTCGGGAGCTTGCCGAGAATGGAGAGGACGAGGCGTGCCGTGAGCTGGGCGCCGCTCTGTCCGGGGGGCTGGAAACCCACCGGGAGGAGTTCGCGGGGCATATCCGGAGCCGGAACTGTCCCACAGGGGAATGCCCCATGCTCACGCCCGCCCCGTGTCAGATGACCTGTCCCGCTGGGATCGACGTGCCCACGTACATCGCCCTGGTGGGGGAGGGCCGCTACGCCGAGGCCGTATCCGTCATCCGCAGGGACAACCCCTTTCCCTGGATCTGCGGCCTGGTCTGCACCCATCCCTGCGAGTTCATGTGCGTGCGGGGCCGCATGGACGAGCCCATCTCCATCATGGCCCTGAAGGGGGTCGCCGCGGAGCGCTCCTACGCTTCGGGAGACTTCGCCGATCCCCAGCCCGCCCCCTTCAACGGGCACAAGGTCTGCGTCATCGGAGCCGGCCCAGGCGGGCTCACCGCGGCGTACTATCTGGCCCTGCAGGGATACGGGGTCCGGGTCCTGGAGGCCCTGCCCGTGGCGGGGGGCATGATGCGGATGGGCATTCCGGACTATCGCCTGCCCCAGGAGATTGTCTCCCGCGAGATCGCCATGATCGAGGATCTGGGCGTGGAGATCCACTGCAACACCCGGTTCGGCCGGGACACGGATCTCCAGCAGCTGCGGGAGGAGGGATTCGAGGCCTTTCTCCTGGCCATGGGGGCGCACAATTCCTATCAGCTGATGATCCCCGGAGAGGCGGAATGCTCCCGGGTGCTGCCCGCGGTGGACTTTCTGCGCCGGGTCAACCTGGGTGATCATTCTCCTCCGGGCAAGCGGGTCGCGATTGTGGGCGGGGGAAACGTGGCCATCGACGCGGCTCGGACCTGTGTCCGCCTGGGATGCCGGCAGGTGACCATCCTCTATAGGCGCACCCACGCCCAGATGCCCGCCCACCAGGAGGAAGTGGTCGAGGCGGAGCAGGAGGGGGTGCAGTTCTCCTTTCTCACCATTCCCAAGCAGATCAACCCCGACGAAAAGGGGTGCGTGCAGTCCATGACCTGCCTTCGGGCCGAGCTGAGCGAGCCGGACGATTCGGGCCGTCAGCGGCCGGTTCCCGTGGAGGGCAGCGAGCACGAGATCAAAGTGGACGCGGTGATTCCCGCCATCGGCCAGGAAGTGGACGATACGGGTCTCGACGCCTTTCAGGAGGTGGACTGGACCAAGCGGAACACGGTCCGGGTGGACACCATCAGCATGGGAACGGACCAGGCCGGAGTTTTCGCCGTGGGCGACGCCGTCACCGGTCCGGCCACCATCGTGGAGGCCGTGGCCGGAGGCAAGAAGGCCGCCAGGGCCATCAATCGCTACTTCGAGGGGATGCCCCAGCCCCTGCTTCCGCCGATCCCGGTGCGCCGCGGCCGCCTGTCCCCCTACTCCATGCCCGCCAACCTCAAGATGGATCTGACGCGGCCGCACATGGAGGTCTTGAAAAATGATCGCAGGCGGATTACCTTTCAACAAGTACACCTCGGGTTGAGCGAGGATGAGGCCCAGACCGAGGCCAGGCGCTGCCTGCGCTGCGACATCTGCATCCGTTGCGGCCGCTGTGTGGAGATATGCCGGGACAAGATGGGCGTGGATGCCCTGCACCTGGGCTTTTTCTCCTTCGACAACCCTGGGCCCACGGACCTGAAGATCACGGCGGAGCGCTGCATCCTCTGCGGGGCGTGCGCCACGAACTGCCCCACCGAGGCCATGCAGATGCGGGACCAGGACGGGGAAAGGATCCTGACCCACTGCGGCACGGAGCTCAACCGCCAGCCCCTGGAATACTGCGAAAGCTGCGGCGCGGTGCTCGGCCCGGCCCGCTATATGGACTACCTCAACCGCCGCATCAGGGAGATCAGCCCGTCCCTGGTGGGCAAGCACCTCTGTCTGGACTGCGCCCGCCGCCGGGCCAGCCGCCAGCACGTCGAGATCAGCCCCCCGGACGGGAGCTGATTGCTGAGGCTTCGGCAAGCGGGATTTCTGCCCTGCGGACACTGTCGTCCTCAGCCGGACCCCGCGGTGGAGCGATGAGGCCGTGATGCGCGCCCGTTTCGTTCAGGGCCGGCGAGGGGAGCAAAGGGAGGGGGATTTCCCCCGGAAAGGAGACGAGCCATGACCTTTTACAGGGGGCAGAAGGTGATCGTCCACCAGCGTTCCCAGGACGAGAACTGGGAGCCGTACATGGATGAATACATCGGGATGCACGGGATCATTACCGATCCGGACTGGAGCAAGAACGACCCGGATGCGCTCATCGAGGTCAGTCTGGACCGGGCGGGCACCATTCGGCTGCCGCAGGACTGCCTCAAGCTCCTCGAGGATGCCTGATGCCCAGAATCACTATCAACGGTCAATCTGTAGCTACTGAAGCTCCCAGACTCATCGAGGCCGTACGGGCCCAGGGCATCGAGATTCCGGCCCTGTGCTACCATCCGGCCCTTTCTCCGGCCGGGGCCTGCCGGCTCTGCGCGGTGGAGGTGACCCAGCCGGGCAAGTCGGCCAAGATCGCCTTGTCCTGCTGCGTCAGGGTCAAGGAGGGGATGGAGGTGCGCACGGACACGGACAGGGTGCATCAGGCCCGGGTTAAGGCCTTCAATGAGCTGATCCACTATGCTCCGGAATCGCAGAAGATCCGCGATCTGGCCGCACAGTTCGGCGTCGAGCTGCCTCCCGCACCGGACGAATGCATCCGCTGCCGCTTGTGCGTGCGGGTCTGCAGGGAAGTGGTGGGCGCCTCGGCCCTGAGCCTGGAGAAACGGAACGGAACGCAGTACGTGGTCCCCAATCCGGACAACCCGTGCCTCGGTGGCGGCACCTGCGTGAACATCTGCCCCACCGGTGCCATTAAGATGCACGATTCCGGGGACTTGCGTACTATCCAGATTCGGGACGAGATCATCGGCCAGGTATCCTTGCAGCGCTGCGAGGCCTGCGGCAATCTCTTCGCCACGGAGCGGTTTCTGGAGGACGTGCACTCCAAGACCTCCCCCCATCCGGAGACCAAGGAAAAACACAGCTACTGCCCCACCTGCGCGCGCATGCTCTCCTATCGGGTGCGAAGCGCCCGATAGGATCCTTCGGGAAGGAGCCTGGGCTTTTGGCAGGACAGCGGGCAGACCGGGAGCAGAAATCATGGCGGAAATATGCCGATCCCTTGCGGATGTGGTCCAGTTTGCCATCACCAGGGAGGAGCAGGCCAGGGACTTCTACGCCCAGTGCGAGGCTGGGGCCGAGCGCAAGGGCCTGAAGAAGTTCTTCCGGGAAATGGCCGAGGAGGAGGAGCGGCATCGCCGCATGCTCGCCGATCTTCCCTGGCAGGAGCTGGAGAGCGCGACCCTGGAGCAGGAGGAGGACCTGCACGAGAGCGACTTCATGGTGGATGTGGCCTTCAGCCCGGAGATGACCTATCAGCAGGCCCTGGTCATGGCCATCAAGAAGGAGGACAAGGCGGAGCGCTTCTATTCCGCCTGGCAGAATCGTTGCGGAGGCGAGCAGGTGGGCCGTGTCTTCTCCTTTCTGGCCGGGGAGGAGCAGAAGCACAAGGAGGCCCTGGAGGCGGCGTACGAGGACCTGGTGGATTAGCTCCCCATTGGGGCTTCGCAAGCCCCTTGAAGCACTCATCCCTGGCGGCACGTCCCATAGATTCCCCCCGAGTGTGAGGGACGTTATCCGACGAGATCCAATCCTGCCTCTTCTGCCAACTCCTTGAACATGCCGGGAAACTCGGGCTGAAAGTTCTGGTAGAAAGGAACGGGATACTTGGCCCCGAGAGCCCGGCCCGCCTTTTCCAGCCCTGAATCGAGCAAGTGGAGCTTGTCCCCGGACACGGCAAAGATCATTTCCTCGTCCTGGGTCCCGGACATGATCCGGTCTCCGTTG
>CAYFSD010000183.1:2848-4679 GCA_964345705.1 uncultured Desulfohalobiaceae bacterium | reverse complement strand
TGCCCGGCGAAAAAAGGAGCAGATCCGAAGGCCAGCTGATTCAAAAAACCCCGTGTCGGTTCACTATGATAAGTAGGGTGGTGAATAGTTACCCTCGGGCAATCCTTGTTTGCGGCCATTCTAGCCTTTCCCCGGCCACGATGCAAACAGGGAAGGCAGAGGTGCCGGGGAAATCCCGGAAGGAGTGCTTTCAAGCTCCCGACTGATCCGGAGCGGGATTTACTTTTCTCTCGTCTGCTTCTATCGTGTGGGGCATGCGCGGATTCGTCGTGGCCGGAGTCAGCAGCGGGAGCGGCAAGACCCTGATCAGCCTGGCCCTCATGGCCTGGCTCGCCCGCAGGGGATGGGTGGTCCAGCCGTACAAGGTGGGCCCGGACTTCATCGATCCCGGCCATCACGCCCTGGTGACCGGCAGGACCTCGCACAATCTGGACGGATGGATGCTCTCCGGGACCGCGAACCGGGCGATCTACCACCGCTATGCAGACGGCGCGGACGCGGGCGTGGTGGAAGGGGTGATGGGGCTCTTCGACGGATTTTCCCCCACAAATGAGTCCGGCTCCACCGCGGAGATGGCCAAGTGGCTGGGCCTGCCCGTGCTGCTGGTCGTGGACGCCCGCTCCCTGGCCCGCTCCGCTGCGGCCCTGGTCAAGGGGTACGCGGAATTCGATCCGGAGCTGACCCTGGCCGGGGTCCTGTTCAACCGGGTGGGCAGCGCGAGTCACGCCGCGATTCTGGAGGAGGCGGTGGGCAGCGCCACAGGCCTTCCCTGTCTCGGCTTCTTTCCCCACGATTCCCACCTCAGCCTCCCGTCCCGCCATCTGGGGTTGGTGACCGCGGAGGAATCCGCCTGGGACGCGGACGCCGTGGGGAAGCTGGCCCACTGGGCCGAAACCGGGCTGCGCCCCGGCTTCCTCGAAGCGTGCCGCGCCAGCGCAAAGGACCGGGCCACCACGGAGCCGAGCGGGCCGGCCTTTTCAACCGCGGCGCAAACTGGTAAGGAAGCCGGGAAACAGGCGTCGGTACGCATCGCGGTGGCCCGGGACGAGGCCTTCTGCTTCTACTACTGGGAGAACCTTCGTCTGCTGCAGGAGGCCGGAGCGGAGTTGCGTTTCTTTTCCCCTCTGCGGGACGGCTCCCTGCCCCCCGGCGTGGACGGTCTGTATCTGGGGGGCGGATACCCGGAGCTGTATGCCGAGCGCCTGAGCCGGAACCGGGGAATCCTGCGGGAGGTGGCCCGCCTGGCGGGTTCCGGCAGCCCCGTGTACGCCGAGTGCGGTGGCTTCATGTATCTCATGCGCTCCATCGGGGACGAGCATGGCCAGAGCCACGCCATGGCCGGGGTGTTTCCCCTGGACGCGATGATGGGCAGCCGTTTCCGGGCCCTGGGATATCGGGAGATCCGCACCCTGGAACGGACTCCCCTCGGAGACGCGGGCACCGTCCTCCGCGGGCACGAGTTCCACTACTCCTATCTGCGCGGTGAGACCGGGGATATTCCCAGTGTGTACCGGGTTCGGGACCGGCGGGGGGAGCAGCGCGGCCCCCAGGGATTTCAGCTGGGCAATGTCCTGGGCTCCTACATCCATGTGCATTTCGGGAGCAACCCGGACAGCGTCCGCGCCTTTGTCGCGCTGTGCCGCGTCTAGACGCGTCCAAGAAATATGCATAACGAATTGGGCAACTATTCATTCCATTGATCCGACCCCGTGCCCGTGGCGGCTTACGGTCCGGCAAGGTGGTGAGTAGTTACATGAACTTTTCTGAATCCATTCACCCTTCCATGACGAGGTCGAGGTGCGACGGCTGGCCATTGTGACCGCCACGGAGC
>CAYFSD010000183.1:0-2748 GCA_964345705.1 uncultured Desulfohalobiaceae bacterium | reverse complement strand
CCCTTCCATGACGAGGTCGAGGTGCGACGGCTGGCCATTGTGACCGCCACGGAGCGCGAGCTCCGGGCGGCAGTGGACGGCGCCCCCCGGATGCCCTTCGCCGAGCCCGTGGCCTGGCGCTGGAGGGGAGTGGACCTCTTTCTGCTGCGCTGCGGCATGGGGCCGGTGAACGCGGCCTTCAGCCTGGGGCGCCTCCTGGAGCGGGAAGGGGAGCTGCGGGGCGTGCTCAATCTGGGCATCGCCGGCAGCTTTGATCCGCAAGGGCTGCCTCTGTATCAGCCCCTGGTGGCGCGGGAGGAGATCTGGCCCGAATTCGGGGTGCGAACCGCGGAAGGGGTGGATCCAAAGGGTTTGAAATACGGTCAGGGCACCCTGGCCGGAGAGACGGTCCACGACCGAGTGGCGCTCCATCCGCGGGCCCGTCTGGCGGAGATCGGGGTGAGCCCACTACCCGCCTGGCCGGAAGCCAGGAGCCTCACCGTGGCCGGCGCCAGCGGGGACCCGGAGCAGGCGGAGCGCTACAGGCAGCGCTACGCCGCGGATGCGGAGAACATGGAGGGCTTTGCCCTGGCTTGGCCCTGTTTGAGGAGCGGGCTGCCCTTTGCGGAGGTGCGTACCGTCTCCAATGTTGTGGGCTCCCAGCGGAAGGAGGAGTGGGACATCCGCGGAGCCCTGGATCGATTGCGCCCCATCTGGAGCACCCTTGCGGCGAGCCTTGGCTGAGCCGGGAACCGGGAAATGGGGCGGGGAAGCAGGCGGACACCCGAGAACCGCCACAGGAAGACCGAGGACTATGCGATTGCAGCCGGAGCTAGAGGAGTACTTCCAGAGCGTCCTCCCGGATATTGAGGCCTGTATTCACGGGCAGCTCAATTCCCTGAACAGCCATGTCTTTCCCGTGGCTTCCCATGTCTTGAATTCCGGGGGCAAACGGCTCCGGCCCCTTCTCTGCACCCTGGTGGCCGGGGCCCTGGGACAGAGGTCGGAATCCGTCATTCCCCTGGCCAGCGCCCTGGAGCTCATTCATTCGGCCACCCTGCTGCACGACGATATCCTGGACAATTCCGAGTTGCGGCGGGGAGAGCGGGCGGCCCATCTGGTATACGGAATGAAGGAGACCATCCTGGCCGGGGACGCCCTCCTGGCCCACGCCAACATGATCGTGGCCGAATACGGGAACACGGATCTGGTCAGCTGTATCTCCGAGGCGATCTCCAGCACGGTCACCGGGGAGATCCTGGAGATCCAGAAGCTGCGCCAGCCCCATTTGAGCCGGGAGGAATACCTGGAGATCATCAAGGGCAAGACGGGCTACCTGATCCAGACCTCCTGCGAGAGCGGGGCCATTCTGGCCGGCAACAGAAGCGCGGAGCGCGGGGCTGCCCGTCGGCTGGGGCTCAATCTGGGGGTGGCCTTCCAGCTGGTGGACGACGCCCTGGACTATACACCGGCCCCGGACCTGGGCAAGCCCATGGGCGGAGACCTGCGGGAGGGCAAGATCACCATGCCCCTGATCCACTTCCTGCAGGAGCTGGATGCCGAGGAGCGGGAGCGCTTTCTGGCCCGGGTCAAGGACAAGGCCCTGTCCGAGGAGGAGCTGGCGGGAACCATGCGCTGCATCCGCTCCAAGGGGCTGCACCTCAGGGCGCGGAACGAGGCCGAGGCCTACCTGCGCAGCGCGTATCACGCCCTGGAATCCCTTCCGGAATCACGGGAAAAGTCGCTTCTGGTCCGGATGCTGGAATACATCCGGCGACGGGAGCACTGAAGCGGGCTGTTCCGGACGCGACCCTAGAGATCGGGCGCCTCGCCCCGGACCTCCCGCATGCGCCGCACCAGGCTGTAGGGCAGATCCAGGTTCCCCCGGCCCGATCCCAGCCGGATATCCTTCTTCACGCTGCCATGGAAGTCCGAGCCCCCGCTGACCAGGAGATCGTATTCCCGGCACAGCCGGAGATAGGTTTCGGTCTGTTCCGGTGTGTGGTCCGAGTAGTAGGCCTCCATGCCGTCCAGGCCCTGTTCCTTGAGCCGGCCCAGGAGCTCGCGCAGCTCCTGGGTGGAGATCTCCAGGGTGTAGGGATGGGCCAGGATCACGGTGGCCCCTTCCCGTTTCAGCACCTCGATGGCCCGTTCCGGCTCGAGCTTGTCCTTGGGCACGTACGCGGCGCCCCCGGGACCGATGTACTTCTGGAAGGCCTGGTCGATGTCCTCCACCATCCCCTTTTGGACCAGGACCCTGGCGATGTGGGGCCTGCCGATGCTCGCCTCCCCGGCCAGCTCCTGGATTTCCTTGAGGGTTACATCCACCCCGGCTTCCTGGAGCTTGGCCAGGATCCGGTCGTTTCGGTTGTTGCGCCGATCCTGCAGGTCCTGCAGCGTGGCCCGGAGCCCGGTGGGCGGGTCGGGCAGAAACAGGCCCACAAGGTGCATCTGGCCGCTGGGGAAGTCGATGCTCAGCTCGCAGCCGGGAATGACCTCCACGTTCGCGTCCCCTCCGGCGTGCAGGGCCTCGCTCAGGCCGCCCACGGTGTCGTGGTCGGTGATCGCCACGGCCCGGAGCCCGAGGGAAGCGGCCTCGCGCACCAGCTCCGTGGGTGAGAGGGTCCCGTCCGAGGCGGTGGTGTGGGTGTGCAGATCGATTTCGCTCATGGGGTCTCCCCTGTTTCTTGTGGAGCAACTCTTCACCACATTGATCCGTCCACGGGCACGGGGTCCTTGAATCAACCGGCCTTCGGCTCTGAATAGGTC
>CAYFSD010000182.1:0-4692 GCA_964345705.1 uncultured Desulfohalobiaceae bacterium | reverse complement strand
CTGACTTTCGCCGACGCTCGGCACCGTCGCACCCTTTCAAAACACCCCGTGTCGGCTTACAGTAATCAGTAGGGTGCTGAATAGTTACTTTTTGATAGCAGTTATTATTACCACCCTTGCTCGGTTTGGCAAGGGGGGTTGGGAATTATTATCGTGGAAGACAGGGCCACGTCCTTACAATAACCTGTAATCGCAGCAGGAGAAAGCCTCGCGCGCTCAGCGTCCTGTTTCCTCTCTCAGAAGCCGCTCCAGGGCGCACAGCCAGAAGGTGTGGCCCGCGGGGATCTCTTGCAGGCGTCCGGCCACGGATGCCAGATGGGCGCGGGCCGCTTCCCGGGGCTCGGAGCTGCCGCTTTGCTCTGCCAGGAGGAGGTTGGCGTACGCCGCGACGGAGCTGCCCGAGGGCAGGGCCCCGTCCACGGACTCGGTGAACCGGGTGAGGAAGGGATCCCGATCCAGCGGGGTAAAGAACAGGGCCCCGCTTTCAGGGTCCCGGAAGCGGCGGTTCATGGCCGTGAGGACGGCCTCCGCGTCGCGCAGATATTTTTCCCTTCCCGTGCCGCGGTGGCATTCCAATAGGCCCCAGGCCAGAAAGGCATAGTCGTCCACGAATCCCTCGATGCCGGACTTTCCGTTCCGATAGCGGTGCAGGAGATTCTCCGGGTCCGCGGCCGGGCCGCTTCGGAGAAAAGCCACCGCCTGCTCCGCGGCTCCGAGGAGGGAGTCCTCCCCGAGCACGTACCCCGCCCGGGCCAGGGCCCCGATCATCAGCCCGTTCCAGTCGGTGAGGATCTTGTCGTCCAGATCGGGTCTGGGCCGCTTCTCCCGCTCGGTGAACAGGGCGGCGCGGATGCTCTCCACCCGGGCATCGAGGCCGCTGGTGTCCTGTCCCAGCTCGCGGGCGGCCTCGGACCAGGTCGTCTCCGCATGCAGCACATTGGCTCCGGTGCGCTTCCCGGTCGCCTCCTCCCGGAAGTTGCCCTCCCGGGTGAGCCCGTACACCGCCTGCACGAGCTCCAGATCGGGTCCGGAAAGGATCCTTTCCATCTCGCTCAGCTGCCAGACGTAGAATGTTCCTTCCTCGCCCTCGCTGTCCGCGTCCTCGCCGCAGAAGAACCCGCCCTCGCTCGAGCTCAGGTCGCGCAGGACATAGCGGGCCACTTCACGCGCCGTATCCGCGTACTCCGCCTTCCCCGTGGCGGCGAAGGCCTCGGTGTAGGCGTGCAGGTGTGTGGCCTGGTCGTAGAGCATCTTCTCGAAGTGGGGCAGCCGCCACTGCGGATCCGTGGAGTAGCGGTGGAAGCCGTACCCCAGATGGTCGAAGATCCCCCCGCGCCGCATGGCCCGCAGGGTGGACTCCACCATGTCCAGGGCCTCGCTGCTGCCGGTGCGGGCGCGGTAGCGAAGCAGGAAAAGCAGCTGATGAGGACAGGGGAACTTGGGGGCGCTGCCGAAGCCGGCGTTTTGCGCGTCGAACTGCTCCCGCAGGCGGGAGAATCCGGAGCGGAGGGCCTCCTCTCCCGGCAGGGCGCCGGGATGGACATCACGG
Source organism: uncultured Desulfohalobiaceae bacterium (assembly GCA_964345705.1). Lineage (GTDB taxonomy): Bacteria > Desulfobacterota > Desulfovibrionia > Desulfovibrionales > Desulfothermaceae > JAIPDU01. The sequence continues at coordinate 3,143 of CAYFSD010000182.1, read as the reverse complement.
ATGCCTCGCAGATGGCCGGTTATGCTGTCCGCGCTCTTCTCCAGCTCGCCGCGCTGGGAACCGGTCCACATGTCCCGGACCCTGCCCAGGAGATCCATAAGTCCCATCTGGCCGAATCGGCCCTGCTTGGGGATGTAGGTCCCGGCGAAGAAGGGCTTGCCCTCGGGGGTGAGCAGCAGGGTCAGGGGCCAGCCCCCGCGGCCGGAGATGAGCTGGCAGGCCCGCATGCAGACGTGGTCGATGTCCGGCCGCTCCTCGCGGTCCACCTTGATGGGCACGAAGTGGGCATTGAGCAGATCGGCGACCTCGGTGTCCTCAAAGGACTCGTGGGCCATGACGTGGCACCAGTGGCAGGTGGCGTACCCGATGGAGAGGAAGATGGGGCGGTCCCCCTCCCGGCTCAGGTGAAGCGCCTCATCCCCCCAGGGATGCCAGTCCACGGGGTTCTCCGCGTGCTGGAGAAGATAGGGGCTTTGGGTGTTTGCCAGGCGATTCATGGGGATTCTCCTTATAAAGTCCCGGAGGGAGAAAAAAGAACAGAGCCGAAGGCCAGCTGATTCAAACACCCCCGTGCCCAGGGAGGCTGAGGCGTTGGGGCGATGAAAAGTGAGGTCATTTTCAGCCTCGTGGCCCCAGCCAGGTCCGGACATAGGCGTCCACGTCGAACTTGCGCCGGCATCCGGCATGGCTCATGAAGCGCACGGTGCCGAAGACAGGGCGCTCCTTGAACCCGTGATCGTGCAGCCCGCCCACGGACCAGAGCACGCCGGTGTATCCGTTGGGATCGCGCCCGTCCAGCTCGTAGCGATCGTTGAGCCGGAGGGCGATAGCGATGGCCTGTTCCGGGCTCTCGGTCCACTCCAGGATCTTCTTGGCCCAGTACATCCGCATGTATCCGTGCATCTTGCCGGAGCGGGCCATTTGTGTCTGAGCCGCGTTCCAGAGGTCATCGTGGGTGGCCGCGTCTTCCAGCTCCCGCTCGCCGTAGAGCGCGGGCCGGGGATCCTCGCGGTGCTTGTCCAGGGTGGCCCGGGCCCAGTTCGGGAGCCCTTCGAAGGCGTCGTAGGAGGTGTTGTGGAAGCAGAAGTTGTCCGCGAGCTCGCGCCGGATGATCAGCTCCTCCAAAAAGCTCGATCTGGCCTGGGAGGGGGCGTTTTCCGCGGACCAGGCCTGCAGGGCCGCCCGATGCGGGGCGAGCTGGCCGAAGTGGAAGTAGGGCGAGAGATGGGACAGGGCGTCCGCGTTGGGATCGTTGCGCCTGTCCGCGAAGCGGGCCAGTCCGTGGCGCAGGAAGCGGCGCAGGCGCTCCCCACCGGCGGAAGGGCCCGGAGTCAGCCAGTCCACTGGTTCGACCCGCGTGTCCACGCGCAAGGCGGATTCCGCTGCCTCCCAGTCGGGCTCCGCGGGCTCCAGGCCCGTGCGGGTGGCGTCCTGCGGGACGGGCTCGGGGAAAGGGGTCAGGAACCGGTCCAGCTGGCGCTGGATCTTGGGTCGTATGGTCCGGGCGGCGAACTCCTGCTTGTCCGAGGCCTGCCAGCAGGGCACCACGTTGTGCGCGTCCACCATGATCACCGGGGCGCCGGTCCCTTGCAGGGCCACGTCGCGCCATTGCCGCTTGATGCGCAGGGGGTCGAAGTCGCAGATCAGGCTCTCCGCGTCCACGGAGCGGACGAATTCCGCCGCCAGCGCTCCGGGCTCGCCCAGGCGCAGCACGAAGGGAATCCCCAGCTCCAGGCACTCCCGGCAGGTCTCGCGCAGCCCGCTGAGCATGAAGGAGTACTGACGCCAGGTGGCCCCGGGGTACTCCGGCGTCAGGCAGAAGAGCACGACCACGCCGCGATCCTCCGCTTGCGCCCGTTCCTGGGCGTGGGCCAGGGCCCAGTTGTCCCGGATGCGCTGGTCCCGGCTCATCCAGTAGACCACCGGGCCGGTGCCGGGGGCTCCGGCCTGCAGGGTCCGGATGCGTTGCGGGTCCGTGTTCATGGGGGTTCTCCGCGCGAGGCGAGGGCTAGCGAAATTCGCGCATGATGCGCTCCACGCTGTCCAGGTCCCGCTTCTGGGCGTACAGGGGCTCCTTCTCCAGGAAGGGATAGTGGGCCTGAAGGGGACGTCTGGCTTCGCTTCGAAAGAGGACGCCCACCGGGATGGAGTCCCCCCATTCCAGGCTCCGCTGCATGGCCGCGGACCAGTCCGCGGGATCGTGGTCCGCCTCCAGCTCGTAGCAGCGCTTTTTGTACCAGGCGAAGGTATTGACCCGATTGAAGGAGACGCACTGCTGCAATACGTCCACCAGGGCGAAGCCGGGGTGGTCCATCGCCTCTCGGATGGTGGAGGCGAGCAGCTCCGGCATCCCGGTGAACCCCCTGGCCACGAATCCGGCCCCCATGCTCAGGGCCACGGCGAGCGGGGGAAAGGGATCGCTGGGCGCCCCGTGGGGCTGGGCCTTGGTCACGTGCCCCGCGGAGCTGGTGGGGCTTGCCTGCCCCTTGGTCAGACCGTAGATCTGGTTGTCGTGCACAATGAGGGTCAGGTCCACGTTGCGGCGCAAAGCGGCCAGGAAGTGGTTGCCGCCCTCGCCGTAGTTGCAGCCGTCCCCGCTCTGGGCGATGACATTCAGCTCCGGGTTGGCCAGCTTGGCCCCGGTGGCCACGGGCAGGGACCTGCCGTGCAGCCCGTTGAACAGGTTGCAGCGCATGTAGTGGGGCGCCTTGGCCGCCTGGCCGATGCCTGAGACGAAGAGGCTCTGGTGCGGGGCGATGCCGCTGTCCGCCAGGGCTTGCTTCACCGCGTCGAGGATGGCGAAGTTGCCGCATCCGGGGCACCAGGCCGTCTCGAACTGTCCGAAATCATCTGGTGATACCATGGGCCTTCCTTTTTTTTATGAAAATGCGCTCAACTCATTGGATTATCATGGAATTGAGCGAGGCGAAGGCGGCTGCAGCACTACGCCGGGTTTCATCATGGCATCTGAGCTTTGTTCTCGAGGCGGCAGGCCGCGCCCGGCTTTCAACGGAACGCAGGACACGCCAGTCGGGCTCGATAGCGGAACCGATCAAAGTGACGGTGGCACCAATGAGCTGTTGCCAGCCCCTACAGGTAAGGCCGGGGATAAAACCCGGCGTAGTCTCCACCCGCCTTCGCCC
>CAYFSD010000181.1:2880-4696 GCA_964345705.1 uncultured Desulfohalobiaceae bacterium | reverse complement strand
GTAATATGGATGTAATATATTCAGGCGATACCTGGACGTGTTTCGGGCAAGGTCTGTCAACAACAAGATCAAGGAGGCAGTTATGAAGATGAACCTGAAGAGGATGGCCGCGGCCGTTATGGCCGCGACCATCCTGCTGGCCTTCGGGGCGGGCAGCGTCCAGGCCAGGGACCAGATCCGCATCGTGGGCTCCAGCACGGTGTATCCCTTCGCCAGTTACGTCTGCGAGGAGCTCGGCGCGACCACGCAGTATCCCACCCCGGTGATCGAATCCACCGGCTCCGGCGGAGGCCTCAAGCTCTTTTCCGAAGGGATCGGCATGAACACGCCGGATCTCTCCAATGCCTCGAGGCAGATGAAGCTGAGCGAGTACGAGCGCTGCATGCAGAACGGGGTGGAAAAGATCCACGAGGTGGTTGTGGGATACGACGGGATCTCCCTGGCCGAGAACAAGGCCAATTCGGGGCTGAACCTGAGCCGGGAGGAGCTCACTCTGGCCGTTGCCGCCAAGGTTCCCCAGGACGGCAAGCTGGTGAAGAATCCCTACAAGTACTGGGACCAGATCAACACCGAGCTGCCCCACCGGGAGATCCTGATCTACGGCCCGCCCACCACCTCCGGAACCCGCGACGCCTTCGAAGAGATGGTCATGGAGGCGGCCACGGAGGAGATGCCCGCCTATAACGGTGAATACAGCCAAATCCGCCAGGACGGGGTTTATGTCCCTTCCGGAGAGAACGACAACCTCATCGTGCAGCGGCTGGACAAGAACGTGGATGCCATGGGCATCTTCGGGTACAGCTTCCTGGACAACAACCGGGATAAGATCCAGTCCGTGCGCATCGACGGGGTGGAGCCCACGGAGGACACCATCTCCACTGGGGAATATCCCGTGGCCCGCAGCCTCTTCTTCTACGTCAAGATGGCTCATCTGGATAAGGTCCCCGGGATGAAGGATTACGTGGATCTCTTCCTCAGCGAGAAGATGATCGGTGCTCGGGGCTATCTCAAGCGGCAGGGCCTCATTCCCATGCCCAAGGAGATGCGCGACCAGGAGCGGAAGGAATGGAAGAACCGTGAGCTGCTGCAGAAGTCCGATCTGCAATAGGCGGCGCATCGGTTTAAACCAAGGCCCCGCCGTTCCTCTTCAGGGAACGGCGGGGCCTTGAATTGTGAGCCGGACGTGGGTATGATCGCTGCGTTTTGCATGACGTGGCTGCAGGACCGGAAACACCCGCACCCGAAAGCCCTCTCCTGAGGGGGCTGAGCGAGCAAGCCCGGAGGTTCCGTCAAGGTGACCCTGGAATATCTCGTCCTGCTTTTCTGTGGCGGTCTGATCCCCCTGGCCTATGCCGCCTTCTACCTGGGCAGACGCAGGGCTGTGGCGGATATGCGGCAAGGGGAGAGGCTCAATTCGCCTCCCTCCTTCTACGGCTGGTACGTCATCGTCTGGATGTTCCTGCCGGCCCTGGCCGCTTCCGCGGTATTCGCGGTCCTGCAAATGGCGGGAGTGCTTTCCGCTCCCCTCCCCGTGGTTCTGGTCGGGTTTCTGGCCCTTGTGGCCGGAGGGGCCTGGCTGGGCCTGCACCGGGTGCACGCCTCCCTGCGGGCGCGCAAGACGGTGGAGGATGTCATTCGCTGGCTGCTCTTCATCGCCACCTGCATCTCCATCTTCACCACCGTGGGCATCGTGCTCTCGGTGATCTTCGAGGCCATCAAGTTCTTTAACATGGTCAGCTTCTGGGAGTTCATCACCGGCACCACCTGGTCCCCGGGATCGGCCTTCCTGGAGGGCGCCGGAAGAGGGGGGGAGCAG
>CAYFSD010000181.1:0-2780 GCA_964345705.1 uncultured Desulfohalobiaceae bacterium | reverse complement strand
GTGATGGGGATCATGATCATCCCCTTCATCTCCTCCCTGTCCGACGACGTGATCAGCTCCATTCCCCAGAGCCTGCGCGAGGGCTCCTACGCCCTGGGCACCACCCGTTCCGAGACAGTGAAGCAGGTGGTGCTGCCCGCGGCCTTTCCCGGCATCGTTTCCGCCTTTCTGCTCGCCGTGTCCCGGGCCCTGGGGGAGACCATGATCGTGGTCATGGCCGCCGGATTGCGGCCCAACCTGACCTGGAACCCCCTGGAGGGGATGACCACGGTCACCGTACGCATCGTGGACGCCCTCACCGGTGACCTGGCCTTCGACAGCGCGGAAACGCTTTCCGCCTTCGCCCTGGGGCTCACCCTGCTGGCGGTGACCCTGGTGCTCAACGTGATCTCCGCAGTGGTCATTCGCCGCTTCAAGCAGCAATACGAGATGTAGGCGCCTATGGATAAAAGCAGCCTGAAACGAACCCGGATGCGCTATCGCCGGGAGCGGCGATTCAAGCTCTTTTGCCTGTCCGCCCTCGTGCTCGCGGGAATTTTTCTGGTGGTCTTCTTCGCGGACATCATCAGCAAGGGCTATACCGCCTTCTGGCAGGCCCAGATCAAGGTGGAGGCGAGCTACACCCAGGAGGTCAAGGACCTTCCCTTTCTGGCTGTCGGGGAGGAGGTCTCCGAGCTGGTGAGCCGCTCCTGGTTCCGCGAGCTCCCCAGGGAGCTGAACCAGCACCCCGAGCTGCTGGGGACCAGCCGGACCCAGTGGGTCCTGGCGGACGGCTCGGTGGACCAGTACCTCAAGGGCAAGCCCAACGGGTTGAGCCAGAAGGAAAAGCGCCTGGTGGACCGGCTTCAGGAGCAGGACCGGACCAGGCTCGCCTTCAATACCTACTTCTTCGTCAACGGGGACTCCAATCTCCCCGAATCCTCGGGCATCTTTTCCGCCGCGGTGGGCACGGTGTACGTGATGATCGTGACCATGGCCTTCAGCCTGCCCACGGGCGTGCTCACCGCGATCTACCTGGAGGAGTTCGCCCCGGACAATTGGCTCACACGGGGCATCGAGGTGAATATCAACAACCTGGCCGCCATCCCCTCCATCCTTTACGGACTGCTCGGGCTGGCCATCTTCATCAACTACGTGGGGATTCCGCGCTCCTCGGCCCTGGCCGGCGGCCTGACCCTGGGCCTGATGAGCCTGCCGGTGATCATCATCAGCAGCCGCGCCGCCCTGCGGTCGGTTCCGGACTCCATCCGGGAGGCCGCCTTCGGCGTGGGGGCCTCCAGGTGGCAGGTGGTGGCGCACCATGTGCTGCCCATGTCCATTCCCGGCATCCTCACTGGGTCCATCATCGCCCTGGCCCAGGCCATGGGCGAAACCGCGCCCCTGCTCCTGGTGGGCATGATGGCCTTTATTCCCGATGCCCCGAGTGGTTTCACGGATGCGGCCACGGTCATGCCGGCGCAGATCTATACCTGGTCCTCCGCTGCGCTAAGACCCTATGCGGAACGCACCGCCGCCGCAATTCTCGTCCTTCTGGCGGTGCTCATCCTGCTCAACCTGACCGCCGTTCTCTTGAGAAAGCGCTATGAGCGCAAGTGGTAAGAAGCCGGGCGTTCGGGCCCGCATTCTCATCGTGGAGGATGAGCCGGACATCCTTCAGCTTTTGAAGTATCATGTCGAGGAGCGGGGCCATGCCCCGGCCACCGCCGCGAACGGAGCCGAAGCCCTGGCGGAGCTGGGGCGTCAACGCCCCGATCTGGTGATCCTGGATCTCATGCTTCCGGACATGCACGGGCTGAGCCTTTGCAAGCGCATCCGCTCCGATCCGGGGATGCAGGATGTTCCCGTGCTCATGCTCACCGCCCTGGGGCAGGAGGGGGACCGGATCACAGGATTCGAGACCGGGGCGGACGACTATGTGGTCAAGCCCTTCAGCCCCCGGGAGCTGCTCTTGCGGGTGGAGAGTCTGTTGCGGCGCGCCCGCGGGTTCTCCCGGGAATCCGGAGAGGATGAGGTGTACGAGTGCGGCGGGCTGCGGGTCGAGCCCGAAGCCTACCGTGCCTTCGTGGACGGCGTGGAGACGGGGCTGACCACCACGGAGTTCTTGCTCCTGCGGACCCTGCTTCGCGCCGGCGGACGGGTTCTCACCCGGGAGCAGCTCCTGGAGAGCGTCTGGGGCTACGAGTTCGCGGGATACGATCGCACAGTGGACACCCATCTGCATCGGCTGCGCCACAAGCTGGGTCCCTATGCGGCCTGGATCCAGACGGTCAGAGGGGTGGGATACCGTTTCAACCCCGGGATGGATCACTCATGCTGAGCTACAGACAACAGCTTCTTTCGGGGTTCGCCCTCGTGGTCATCGGTGTTCTGGTCGCCGGTTTCCTCCTCTTTCGGGGGACCGTGGAGGAGGCGGTCCTGAAACAGGCCCGGGGGGCGGCCCGGGAACAGCTGCGCACGGTTGCGCACGTCCTGGAACAGTCGACGGCCGCGGCGGCGGAACGGTCCTTGCGGGACCGTCTCCGGGAGCTGGGCCGTCTGAGCAATGCGCGCCTGACCCTGCTGGATTCGCAGGGAGATATCGTCGCGGACACCGCCCTCTCCGACGCGGAGCTGGAGGAAGGCGAGCTCCTCTCGGACAAGCCGGAGATCGACGGGGCGGCCCAGGGGAAAGTCGGCAGCAGCATCCGCTACAGCCCGTCCGTGCACCTGAAGTTCCTCTTCGTGGCCCAGAGGGTGGAGCGAGTGGGGGAGCTCGAGGGCGGGTATCTCCGGCTGGGCAA
>CAYFSD010000180.1:0-4698 GCA_964345705.1 uncultured Desulfohalobiaceae bacterium | reverse complement strand
TCGAAACCGAGCGGGTCCGCCAGGAGGAAGCCGCCATCGACGACTACGAGCGCATTCCGCAGATCATCGACGACTTCGTCGACGAAATATTCAAACTGGGACCGAATCCTTTCAAGGGTTTCTAGGAGGAGCGAGATATGACCACCGCGAATCGAATCAAGCCCGACCTGGGATTTATTCAGGATCTGCAGAATGTCGGCGGGCTGGATCTGAACAAATGTTACCAGTGCGCCACCTGCAGTGTGGTATGCCCCCTGTCGCCCGACGACAAGCCCTTCCCCCGCAAGGAAATGATCTGGGCCCAATGGGGGCTCAAGGACAAGTTGCTGCAGGACGTGGACATGTGGCTCTGCCACAAGTGCGGCCAGTGCTCCGAGATGTGCCCCCGCGGAGCCAATCCGGGCGAGCTCATGGCCGCGCTGCGGAACATGGCCTACCAGAGCCTGGCCGGACCCAAGTTCCTGGGGCGCTGGATGAGCTCCGCGAAGCATCTGCCCAAGCTCATCGCCATCCCCGCGGTGATCTTTCTCCTCGTGTGGCTGATCACCGGGTCCATGCACGACACCGCCTTCCCCACGCTTCACGGGGAAATCGAGTTCGGGCTCATCTTCCCTGGTGACTTCTCCATCGACCCCATCTTCGGCTTGGCCGCCCTGTTCGTGCTCTACACCTTCTATCGGGGCATCACCACGATGGCGCAGACCTTCGAGCAGCAGCCGCGCACCTTCGTGGTGGGGTACAACCGGCCGAAAAATATCTGGGTCAGCCTGTGGCAGGTGATCAAGGAAGAGGTAGTCACGCACAAGAAGTGGAAGGACTGCGGCAGCGAGGAGCAGGAAGAGACCAAGTTCAAGGGGCACCTCCTGGTGTTCTACTCCTTCGTGGCCCTGTTCATCGTCACCAGTGTCGTCGCCCTGACCCACTGGGGCGGCAAGGTTTTCGGCTTCCTAGACATGCCCTACCCCATGGCCCTGTGGAACCCGGTCAAGATCCTGGCCAATCTCGGGGCCATCGGCCTGGTCGTGGGTCTGGTGTTCCTGACCAAGAGGCGCCTGAACGCCACCAAGCGGGACGGCTCCTCCTTTTATGATTGGTATCTCCTGGGAACCATCTGGGCGGTCACCATCACCGGGATCCTGAGCGAAATATTCCGCCTCGCGCACACTGCGGGCCTGGCCTATTTCGTCTACTACCTGCATCTGGTCACCGTGTTCATGCTCATCGCCTATCTCCCCTGGTCCAAGCTGGGCCATCTCGTCTACAGGGTCGTGGCCTTGGCCCAAGCCCGTCGCCTGGGCCGGGTCTCCACGGAGCTCGATACTGAGCAGAAGAATAAATTGTACGTCCTATAAAAGAAGGAGGCACTCATGGCAGAAACGCGCAAAGTATTCCCCATCCAGACCTTCGTTTCCTTACTGCGGGGCAAGCCAGGCGCATATAGCAACGATGTGCTCGAATTGCTCAGCTTCGTGACGAACAAGACAGTGGACAAGGAGTTCGCCCCCTTCGCCGCAGGCCTGGTCAAGTCCTGGATCTACGAGCAGCATCCGGAGCTGGCCCGGGCCAAGAAGGAAGAGGTCACCGAGCTGGGCGAGAACGTGTCCATCATGTCCCTGCCCCCGGACATGCAGGAAGAGGTGGACGCCATTTTCGACCAGATGCAGGAGTACAAGCAGACCCTGCGTCAGCAGAAGGACACTATTGCGGAATACGAGGGCACCCTGGAGGAAAACAAGAAAAAGATCGCCTCCCTGGAGAGCAAGGTGCAGGACCTGGAGTCCCAGGCCCAGGAAGAAGGCGAGAAGAAGATCATGGCCTCCTCCTCCAAGGTGGACGACTACCTGAAGAAGGTGGACGATCTGCTGGCCAAGATCGACGAGGTCAAGAAGCACGGCGTGGTCACCGTGTCCGGAGAGGCCGGCGCAGCCGCGGGAGCCGCGGAAGCTGCCGGCGGTGGCGGCGGCACCGGAGAGCCGGAGCAGGATTTCGGCTTCGGCGGTTCCGCCGGTCCCGGAGAAGGCGAATTCGGCTTCTAGCAGCACCCCCTCTGCGCGCAGCGCAGGAGAAAGCCCCCGGAGGGTCTCCTTCCGGGGGCTTTCTCGTGCATACCCCAGGGGCGGGGACAGGGCTCATTCCGTCGCTTGTCCTCCCCCGGCCCCGGCTTCCCCTCCCTGCATGGGGAAATCCACCTTGATCTTGAACATCCGCTGAGCCGGAAGATTGAGCACCCTGATCCCCGTCCTTTCCGAGATGTCCTCGATGTCCCGCTCGATGTCCTCCCAGCTGGGACCGATATAGGTGAACCAGACATTGTAGGCGTGCTTGCGCAGGTAGTTGTGCGTCACCCCGGGGTAAGTGTTCACCACGCCGACGAACTCCTCGAGCCGCTCCTCGGGCACGGACGCGGCGCAGAGCGTGCTCTTCCAGCCAAGCATCCGGGAATGAAAGTTGGCCCCGATGCGGCGGATCACCCCGCTCGCCCGCATGGCGCGGACGCGCCGGAGCACTTCCTCCTCCTCGAGCCCCAAACAGGCCCCGATATGGGCATAGGGCCGGCTGACCAGGGGAAAATCGGACTGGATCACATCCAGTATCCGTTTATCAGTTGCGTCCATCCCCGCCCTTTCTTCGCGGCTCATAGGCACAGAGGGGCTCCTCGGCCAGGTGGTTCCCGTTCATGGTGTGCGCCCGCGCCCTGCATCCGCCGCACACCCGCTCGTATTCGCAGACTCCGCACTTGCCCTCGTACTGCGAGGGATCGCGGAGCTCCCGGAAATGCTTCGAGTGGTGCCAGATCCGGGAGAAGGGTTCCTCCCGGACCTGCCCGCAGTCCAGCTCCAGATACCCGCAGGGCTGCACCTGGCCCGAATGGGAGATGAAGCAGAAGCCGTTGCCGCCCAGGCATCCCCGACTGACAGCGTCCAGCCCGAAGTTCTCCCGGTTGACCGCGATCCCCTCCTGTTTGGCCCGTTGCCGCAGGATCCTGTGGTATTGGGGAGCGCAGGTGGCCTTGAGCTGCATGGAGCTCGATCGACTGAAGTCATAGAACCAGTTCAGGATCCGCTCGTATTCCCGGCTGGAGATAACTTCCTCGCTCATCTCGCTGCCCCGGCCCATGGGAACGAGGAGGAAGATGTGCCAGGCCGCGGCCCCCAAATCCCGGGCGAGATGGTAGATGTCCCCGAAGACCGGGAGATTGCTTCGGGTCACCGTGGTATTGATCTGGAAGGGGATCCCGGCGCGGAGCAGGTGCTCGATGCCCCGCAGGGAGGCCTCGAAGGCCCCCTCCACGCCGCGGAAGGCGTTGTGCCGGACCGCATCCGGGGCGTCGATGGAGATGGAGACCCGCTCGATGCCGCTTTCCGCCATCCGGCGCGCGTTCTCCGCATCCACAAGGGTTCCGTTGGGGGCCATGGCGCAGCGCAGGCCATTCTCTCTCGCACGTTCGACGAGCTGGAAAATGTCGGCCCGCAAAAGGGGCTCCCCGCCGCTGAAGATGAGGATGGGGCTGCCGACCCGGGCGATCTCGTCGATGAGCTCAAGGGCCTCCTCTGTGCTCAGCTCGCCCGGAAAGGGCTCTGTCTGGGCGCTGGCCCGGCAGTGCCTGCAGGCCAGGTTGCAGGCCCGGGTGACCTCCCAGGCCAGGACCCGAAGCTCGGGGACGGTTTCCGCGTTGGATGGGCTCATGCTCCTCGCTTTCCTTTGGCCGGATCACAGCCTGGGCAACAGCTCGGTGGTGAAATAGGAGAGGATGATATCCGCCCCGGCCCGCTTGATGCCGCTCAGGGACTCCAGGGCCACCTGGGTCCCGTCCAGCCAGCCCATCCTCTCCGCGGCCTTGAGCATGGAATACTCGCCGCTGACCTGATAGGCGGCCAGGGGATGATCGAAGCGCTCGCCCAAGGCCTGCAGGACGTCCAGATAGGGCTGGGCCGGCTTGACCATGAGGATGTCTGCACCCTCGGCGATATCCGCACGGGCCTCGCGCAGGGCCTCGCGCTTGTTCCCGGAATCCATCTGATAGGTCCGGCGGTCTCCGAATTCCGGGGCGCTCTGGGCCGCGTCCCGGAAGGGGCCATAGAAGGCGGAGGCGTATTTCGCAGCGTAGGAGAGAATGGGGGTCTGGACGAAGCCGTGGGCGTCGAGCCGGGTTCGGATCGCCCCGACCCGGCCGTCCATCATGTCCGAGGGAGCGACCATGTCCGCTCCCGCCTGGGCGTGGCTCAATGCGATATCCGCGAGGCGGTCCAGGGTGGGATCGTTCTGCACCGCCCCGTTCTCCACCAGGCCGCAGTGCCCGTGCGAGGTGTATTCACAGAGACAGACGTCGGTGATGACCAGGAGCTCAGGGTAGGCCCGCTTGACCCGCTGCACCGTCTCCTGGATCACCCCCTGGGGATGGCTCGCGGAGCTTGCCTGCTCGTCCTTGTGCACGGGGACGCCGAAGAGAACAACGGCCCGCAATCCCTGGCGAACCGGCTCCTCCAGCTCGCGGAGCAGGGCCTCGCGGCCCAGTTGATACTGGCCGGGCATGGAGGGGATCTCCCGCCTGGCTTCCGGGTCCTCCTCCACCACAAAGTAGGGCTGCACCAGGTCCCGCGGATGAAGATGCGCCTCCCGGACCATCTCGCGCAGCCCGGAGGTGTTGCGCAATCGCCGTCCGCGATAAAAGGTCTCCGTCTCGGGCATGTCCCCTCC
>CAYFSD010000179.1:0-4847 GCA_964345705.1 uncultured Desulfohalobiaceae bacterium | reverse complement strand
AGGCGTGGTCAGGGTTTTCGGGGCACCCGATGAAGTGAGCCGCCTTTTCCATATCGGTGTGGAACAGGGCCTCATCCTTCTGGAAAAACACTGACCTGCTTCTGCGTACCCGACCCCTTCAACCGTTGCGCCCTGTCCGCGCCACTGTACTTGCCAATCCGGCCCGCCTGAGATAGGCTTTTGTGTTTTCGGATCCGGCGCTTCCCCGGGAGGCAATCCACCGCCGGATACACCGAGGCAGCAAAGCGATTCCTATGCAGGACGACTATACACAGGAACAGATCCAGGCCGAGATCGCAAAGCGACGGACCTTCGGCATCATCAGCCACCCGGATGCGGGCAAGACCACCCTCACGGAGAAGTTCCTCCTCTTTGGCGGCGTGCTCCAGCAGGCCGGGGCCATCCGGGCCAAGAAGGCGGACCGCCACGCCAAGTCGGACTGGCTGGGCGTGGAGCAGGAGCGCGGCATCTCCGTGACCTCCTCGGTCATGCAGTTCCCCTACCGGGGGTACTGGGTCAATCTCCTGGACACTCCGGGGCACAAGGACTTCTCCGAGGACACCTACCGCGTCCTGACCGCGGTGGACTCCGCTCTGATGGTCCTGGACGGGGCCAAGGGAGTGGAGAGCCAGACGGAGAAGCTCATGCAGGTCTGCCGCATGCGCTCCATTCCCATCATGACCTTCATCAACAAGCTGGATCGGGAGTGCCGCGAACCTCTGGAGCTTCTGGACGAAATCGAGAATGTCCTGGGCATCCAGGCCGTGCCCCTGACCTGGCCCATCGGGATGGGCAAGGATTTCCAGGGGGTCTACGACCTGCTCAACCAGGAGATCCGCTTTTTCCAGCCCAGCGAGGCCAAGGGGGCCAAGCCCCAAGAGACGCGGGTGATCAAGGATCTCTCCGACCCCGTCCTGGACGAGCTCGTGGGCTCGGCCAATGCGGACGAGCTGCGGCAGAGCGTGGAGCTCATCAACGGCGCCGGTTACCCCTTCGACACCCAGGCCTACCTCCAGGGCAAGCAAACCCCGGTCTTCTTCGGCAGCGCGGTGAACAACTTCGGGGTGCAGGAGCTCTTGGACACCTTCGTCCGTCTGGCCCCGTCCCCGCAGGGCCGCGAGGCGGAAACCCGGGAGATCGCTCCGGAGGAGCCGGAGTTCTCCGGGGTGGTTTTCAAGATCCAGGCCAACATGGATCCGGCCCATCGGGACCGCATCGCCTTCCTCCGCGTCTGCTCCGGCCGAATGCACAAGGGGATGCGGGTCCGACACCACCGGTTGGGCAAGAACATGAGCCTGGCCAGCGCCATCATCTTCATGGCCCGGGACCGCGCGGGCACGGAGGAGGCCTGGCCCGGGGACATCATCGGGGTCCCCAACCACGGAACGCTCAAGATCGGGGACACCCTGACCCACAAGGAGCCGCTGAAGATCAAGGGCGTGCCCAGCTTCGCCCCGGAGCTCTTCCGCCGGGTGATCCTCAAGGACCCCTTCCGGGCCAAGCAGCTGGAGAAGGGCCTCTACCAGCTCTCCGAGGAGGGGGCCATTCAGCTCTTCCGCCCACTGGCGAACAACGTCTACATCCTGGGCGCCGCGGGTGCGCTGCAGTTCGACGTCACCGCGGACCGATTGCGCACCGAATACGGGGTGGAGGCCACGTACGAGCCGGTGAGCGCCTTCGCCCTGCGCTGGATCGACTCCGAGGACAGGCGGGCCCTACAGCGATTCAAGGAGCGCAATCACCGGCACCTGATGGAGGACGCCCAGGGCTGTCCCGCCCTCTTCTTCTCCTCCAACTGGTGGCTGGAAAAGACCGTCGAGGACTGGCCCGAGATCACCTTCAGCCGGATCCGGGAGAACTAGGAACGGAGAGAACAAGGCCATGACGGCACTGCTCGAGAACGAGACTCTGGGAACCATCCGGCACAGACGAAGCGTCCGGCAGTTCCGGGACGAGCCAGTGGACGAAAGGACCCTGTACACCGTCCTGGACGCGGCCAACCGCGCCCCTTCGGCGCACAACCAGCAGTCCTGGCGCTTCATCGTCATCCGGGGAGAAAAAAAGTCCGAGCTGACCTCCCTGGTGAGCCGCCGCTGCTCCGACTTCCACAAGCCGGTGTCAACCATCCTGCGCATGGCCGCGCGGACCATGGCCAGCGCGCCCGTGGTGGTCGCGATCATGAGCACGGGACAGATCATGGAGAACGGGTCCGAGCTCTTCCGCGTGGACCAGAGCGAGGCCCGGGACTTCTTCCGCACCCTGGAGATCCAGAGCTCCTCCGCGGCAGTGGAGAACCTCCTTCTCGCGGCGAGCTCCCTGGGCCTGGGCAGCGTCTGGCTGGGGATCCTGCTGGTGATCAAGGAGGAAATCCTGGACTTTCTGCAGGAATCCCACGGGGAGTTCATGGCCGTGGTCCCCCTGGGCTATCCCAAAAAGCCCCCCGAGGGGCCGCGCAAGAAATCCCTGGACAACGTGGTCAAGGAGCTCTGATTCGGTTTCACCCCATCCGCCGCGAGGCGGGGGGCAAGGAGAAGGCTATGCAGGGCATGGACATCAACTGCGACATGGGGGAAAGCTTCGGGGCCTACGCCATGGGCCGCGACAGCGAGGTCATGCCCCACATCACCTCGGCCAACGTGGCCTGCGGCTGGCACGCCGGGGACCCCGCGGTCATGGACCGCACCGTGGCCCTGGCCGTGCAGAACGGCGCGGCCGTCGGGGCCCATCCGGGGTACCCCGACCTGCTGGGCTTTGGCAGACGCAGGCTGGAGTGCTCCCCACAGGAGCTGGCCAACTATATCCTCTATCAGGTGGGGGCCCTGCAGGCCTTCTGCCGCAAGCACCGCCTCGCTCTGCAGCACGTCAAACCCCACGGCGCCCTGTACCACGCCGTCCTGGAGAGCGAGGACCTGGGCCGGGCAGTGGCCCGGGCCGTGCACCAAGTGGATCCCGGTCTGGTCCTGGTTACCCTGGCCGGCCCCAAGGGGGAGCGCATGAGCGCCATCTGCCGTGAGGAAGGGCTCGCCGTGGCCAGGGAGGCCTTTCCGGACCGGGCCTACTCCGCTGACGGCACCCTGATCCCCCGCGGCAGCCCGGGCGCGGTCATCGAGGACCCCGAGGAAGTCGCCGCCAGGGCGCGCGACCTGGCCCGAGCCAACACGGTCCGCGCGGCCACCGGAGAGACCGTGGAGATCGAGGCCCACACCCTGTGCGTGCACGGGGACACCCCCACGGCAGTGGAGCTGGTGCGGGGCATCGAGCGCCGCCTGCAAGAGGACGGCCTCGCACCGACCCCCATGAGGCAGTTGGCCACCCAATCGTAATCCGCTCGGGGAGTGTCCCCATCGGCAACAGGCGGAGCCTTCTTCATGCCTCCAGACGGACGAACGAGCCATTCACTTCGCTACCGCCACTCCGGGGACGGCGGTCTCCTGGTGGAGCTGGGGGAGCGGATCGACTGGACCCTGAACACGCGGACCCGCAGGCTGGCCCGCTTGCTGGAGGAGCGGGCCCTCGAGGGAGTGATCGAGGTCGTGCCCGCGTACTGCTCCTTCCTGATCCTCTTCGAGCCCGAAATCACGGGGCCGGAACGCCTCGGAAGAGAAGTCGAGGACCTCTTCGCCCGGATCGAGGCGGCCCCGGAGGAGACGAGCGAAACCTCGGGACGCACTGTCACCATTCCCGTCCGCTACGGGGGCGAGCACGGCCCGGATCTTCGCGGCGTGGCGGAGCACAGCGGGCTGTCCCCGGAGCAGGTGGTTCGCATCCACACCGAGGGCCTCTATCCCGTGTACATGCTCGGCTTCGCTCCCGGCTTTCCCTATCTGGGCGGACTGGACGAGCGCATCGCCGCGCCGCGGCTGGAGACGCCCCGTTCCCACGTGCCCGCTGGATCCGTGGGCATCGCCGGCTCCCAGACAGGGATCTATCCCCTGGCCAGCCCGGGAGGGTGGCGCATCATCGGCCGCACCCCCCTCACCCTCTTCGATCCCCGCGCCGAGGACCCCGTGCCCTACTATCGCCCCGGGGACCGGCTCCGCTTCGTGGCCGTGGAAGAAGAGGAATTCCAGCGACTGCTCCGGGAGGGGGACCATGGATAACACCTTCCTGGTTCTTGAGCCCGGCTCCTTCACCACGGTCCAGGACGCCGGACGCCGCGGCTACCAGAAGATCGGGGTCCCCGTCTCCGGGGCGGCGGACGAGTACGCCTTCCGCGTGGCCAACCTCCTGACGGACAATATCCCCAACGCCGCTGTGCTGGAGATGACCGTGGTGGGCTGCACCCTGGCCGCGCTCAAACCCGCCCGGGTGGCGGTCACCGGGGCCGAAGCGGATATCCGGAAGAATAGCACGAAAATAGCCTCCTGGACCGGGTTCTCCCTGGAGCCCGGAGACGTGCTGCGCGTGGACAAGGTGCGAGAAGGGTGCCGCATCTACCTGGCCGTGGCCGGCGGCTTCGACGTTCCCGTGGTCATGGCCAGCCGCTCCACCAATGTCCAGGCGGGTTTCGGGGGGTACAAGGGCCGCCCCCTGCGCAAGGGGGATTTCCTCGCCGCGGGGAAACAGTCACGCGGTCAGCGATGGGGCGATGGGGTGCCGCCGGAATTTGTGCCCGAGCTCGGCCAGGAGATGGTCCTCAAATGCCTTCCCGGCCCCCAGGCGGAGTTCTTTCGCTCCAAGGGCGCGGAGCTCTTCGAGGCGGAGTACCGGGTCACCACCCAGGCGGACAAGCGGGGAATCCGCCTGGAGGGCCCCGGGCTCCACCACACCGGGGACTCCCCGGGCAGGGTCCTCTCCGAGCCCAGCCTGCCGGGAAACATCCAGGTGCCGGGAGACGGCAAGCCCAT
>CAYFSD010000178.1:0-4851 GCA_964345705.1 uncultured Desulfohalobiaceae bacterium | reverse complement strand
CGAATGCCGGGGAGGGGACCTATTCAGAGCCGATGGCCGGTTGATTCAAAATCCCAGTGCCCGTGGACGGATCCATGTGCTGAATAGTTGCAACGAGGGAAAACAAGGAGAGACGACTATAGCCGAAAAACTCTGGGGCAACACCACAGGGCTCAAGCCCAGCCAATCCAAGGCCCTGTCGCACCTCTACCGCAGGCGATTCCCCGAGATCGGGGGGTACAGCAAGGCTCAGGCCCGCGAGCTCGCCGCCCTGAGCTGGGAGATCGGCCGCCAGATCGGTGTGCTCATCGACAGGCAGGGTCGTCCCCACATGGTCATCGTGGGCGACAGCGACCGCATCGTCATTCCCGAGCTGGGACGCCAGCGCGAGCAGTCCGCCAGGCTACGGGGCCTTCGCCTGATGCACACCCATCTGGGGTCCACCGGGATCACGGAGGAGGACCTCATGGACCTCGTCTTCCTCCGGCTGGACTCCATCTCCGTGTTGACCGTCACCGGAGAGGGGGCCCCGCACACCTTCCAGTGGGCCCATCTCATGCCCTACGGCGCGGAGGGCCGGCTCTATCACGCCTCCTCCCACCTGCCCTGGGAGCAGGTGGATATCGACTTCTCCCAGGAGGTGGAGGGCCTGGAGAAGGAGTTCGCCCGCTCCACCCCGGACTCCGTGGCCTCCCCGGACACGGAGCGGGCCATCCTCCTCAGCGTGGACACCCGGCCCAAGAGCGCCCAGGAAAACTCCCTCCGGGAGCTCCGGGAGCTGGTCCAGACCGCCGGCCTCCAGGTCACGGAGACCATGATCCAGCGCGTCTCCCGGGTCCATCCCAAGCACATCCTGGGCAAGGGAAAGCTGGCCGAGCTGGAGATCCTCGCCCTGCAGACCTTCTCCTCCACCCTGGTCTTCGACCGGGAGCTCACGCCGGCACAGATGCGCCATCTCTCCCGTATCACCGAGCGCAAGATCCTGGACCGGACCCAGGTCATCCTGGACATCTTCGCCCAGCACGCCTCGAGCCGTGCGGGCAAGCTTCAGGTGGAGCTCGCCCAGCTCAACTACACCCTGCCCCGGCTCTCGGACACGAACCGGGCCTTCAGTCGCCTGAGCGGGGGCATCGGCGGCAGGGGCCCCGGAGAGACCAAGCTTGAGCTGGATAAGCGACGCATCTCGGAACGCAAGACCAAGATCAAGAAGGAGCTGGACAAGGTCCGCCAGAACCGGGCCCACACCCGAGAGCGGCGCAACTCCGCCGGGCTGCCCATCGTGGCCCTCGTGGGCTATACCAACGCCGGCAAGTCCACCCTGATGAACACCCTGACCCACAGCGGAATCCATACCGCGGACAACCTCTTCGCCACCCTGGATCCCACGAGCCGAAGGCTCCGCTTCCCGCGGGACCGGGAAGTCATCCTCACGGACACCGTGGGCTTCATCAACTATCTGCCGGACAACCTGAGGGAGGCCTTCCTGGCCACCCTGGAGGAGCTGCATTCCGCGGACCTCCTGGTCCAGGTCGCGGACGCGGCGCACTGCGAGGTGGAAAACCATGTCCAGGCCGTGGAGAACATCCTGCAGGACATGGACCTCGGGGAGACGCCCCGGATCCTGGCCCTGAACAAATGGGACCTGCTCCCTGAGGAAAACAGGCAGCCCCTGCTCAATCGCTATCCCCTCGGCGTTCCCTTGTCCGCTCCGGACCGCGGCACCCTGGATCCACTCATTCGTCGGATTCTTCGCAGCCTTCCCCCCTCGATGCGACAATCCGGAGAGCACAGCGAAGGATCTCCCCTGCAACAGGCCCTCTCCTGATCCGACAGAACCACGGGGCCCAGGCCCCTTGCCAAACGCTCGGGCTCCGGCCCCAATTTTCTCCGCTTCCGCTCTGCTCTTTTCCTCCGATCCGGCCAATGGAGACAGCCGGACTGGCTTTCCAGTGCGGACGGGGACCTATTCAGAGCCGAAGTCCGGTTGATTCAAAAAACCCCGTGCCCGTGGTCGGATCAAGGTGCTGAACAGTTACTTTTTTTTAGTGATTTTCAACGCCTTCCATTTCCGGCTTCAGGGAAACATCGCATCGCACCCACTCCACTCCAAGGTAGCGCAGAATGGCCCTCGTGCAGAGGACAAATGGCTGAGCGTGGCTTGCCAGGCCAGGATACATGTGGTAAAGGAACACAACGTTTTATTTTCATACACAGGCTTTATCGTTCCAGAAGGCCCGATCGAAACACCTTTTTTCCATCTTGCGCTGCGCTGGATCCTGTAGCGGCACAAGGTTGCGTTCCAAGGACGCCCAATATGATACCCAGGGATCCAAAAGCCAAGCTGATCACCGAGGAACACGTCCCCAGCGACATCGATCATCGAAGGAGAACAGCGAAAACGGTCTTTACCAACGGTTGTTTCGATCTCGTTCATCGGGGCCACGTGGATTATCTCTGGCGCTGTAGGCTCCTTGGGGACAAGCTTATCGTGGGGATCAACACCGACGCGTCCGTGCGTCGGCTCAAGGGCCCCTCCAGGCCGGTCACCAAGGAACAGGACAGGGCCTTCGTCCTGGCCGCTCTGGAATGCGTGGACTATGTGTTCCTTTTCAGCCAGGACGACCCGTTGCAGCTCATTCGGGCCGTACAGCCCGATGTGCTGATCAAGGGGGGGGATTGGCCGCCGGAGAAGATTGTGGGACGGGACGTGGTTCGGGCCCGGGGCGGAGAAGTGTACAGCTTGCCCTTCGTGCCGGGGCACTCCACAACGGAGCTCATCCGCGGGATTGTTTCCCTGGCCGGGCAGGGACATTCTCCGGAGCGCAACAATCCGTGAAAAAAATCCTCTGACCCGGAAACGGAGACACCTATGGCCTCGATCAAAAGGATTCTCTGCGCCGTGGATTTCGCTGAATTCAGCCCGCAGGTCGCGGATTACGCCAACACCCTCGCCCGCGGTTTCCAGGGCGAAATCCATGTCCTGTACATCGTGCCCTCCATGTCCCAGTACGTGGGGCTCCAGGTCGCACCGAGCTCCATCGAGAGCTTTGTGGGTGAAATCATCTCCGGTGCCGAGGAGACCATGAATCAGTTCATCCAGGATCACTTTTCCGACGTCCCGGTGCAGGGCAAGGTGATCACCGGATACGCCGCGGAGGAGATCCTCCGCTACGCCGAGGACCAGGACATGGACCTCATCGTCATGGGCACCCACGGACGCAAGGGCATCGACCGGATCCTCTTCGGCTCCGTGGCGGAACGGGTGGTGAAAAGCTCCACCACTCCCGTGCTCACCCTGCGGCCGCAACAATCCGAACCCTCAAGGCACTGATTGACGGCATGAAACTCCCTAGCAGCAAAAAAGGCAGCGGAACCGGACTGGATCTGGGGCAACACTGGGCCAAGCTGATCAAGCTCGAGCCCAGGCGCAAACAGACCACGTTGTCCCGCATGGGCCGTCTTTCCTGGCACAAGGAGGAAAAAGAGGACAGCGCCAAGATGGCCGCCAAGCTGAGTGGGATGTGGAACGGTCTGGACATCAGGGATAGAAAGGCGATCAGCGCCCTTGCCGGACACGGGGTGATCATCAAGCACATCGACATCCCGGGGCAGAACCAGGATACGGACAGCTATGTGCGCCAGCAGGCGCAGGAATACATCCCCTTCGACCTGAACGAGGTCTATCTCGACTACCAGTTCCTGGAGTCGGACCCCAGCGGGCAGTCGATCCGGACCGTGCTCGCGGCCAGCAAGAAAACCATGATCGACGAGCTGCGCAACCTCTTCCACTCCGCATCCCTGTCCCTGAACATCGTGGACGTGGAGGGATTCGCCCTGAGCAACTGCTTCGAGTTCAACTACCCGGAACGGATGTCCGAGTCCAGCTACATCCTGGACATCGGCAGCACCAGCAGCATATTCTGCGTCTACTCCAGGGGATATCCCCTCTTTATCCGGGACCTGCACCTGGGCGGGGAACAGATCACGGAGAAGATCGGCCGCAACTTCAACATCCACCACACCGAAGCGGAGCAGATCAAGCTCCAAGGCCTGGAGCAGACGGATTACCCCGGCAAGGAACGGGTCCAGCAGGATATCCGAAACACCTTCATCTCCTGGACCGAAGACATCCAGAGGCTGATCACCCTGCACAAGAACACAGGGGAAAAAGGAGCGGACAAGATCTATCTCGCCGGAGGCGGAAGCCTGTACCCCGGGCTGAAGGAAACCATCGCCGAGGAGCTCGGCCTGGAGACGGAACACCTGAATCCGTGGCGCAATATTTCCTACGACGACCGCTCCTTCGATTCGGGATACTTGCGTTCCTGCGCCCCGCAGTACGCAGTGGCCACGGGTCTGGCCCTTCGCGGCCTCGGCTAGCGATTTGTCAGGCACCGGGGGAAGAAAGACCATTAAGAGGAACGCGCATGCTACGCATCAACCTTTTGCCCGAGCCTCGCAAAGCGATCTCCACGGGCCCTCCCCGCTTCACCTTCCTTCTCGTGGTCACCCTTGTCCTGCTCGCTGCGGGCGGAGTGTTCCTGCAGAGCAAGCTCGAGGCCAAGATCGAGAGCCTGGAGCAGACCAAGGAAAACAAGGAACAGACCCAAGCCGAGCTGAAGGAAAAGCTTCAGGAAATTCACAAGGTGAAGAATCAGCTGGAGAACATCAAGAACAAGATCTCCGTGATCAAGGATGTCCGCAAGGAACAGACCCGTCCCCTGCGATATCTGGACGGGCTGATCGAATCCATGCCCGCGGATAAGATCTGGTTCAACTCCATCCGGATGGAAGAGAACAAGAACCTGCGCCTCCAGGGGATCGCCCTGGACAACCAGGCTTTCGCCCAATTCGTGGGCAAGCTCCGCAAAA
>CAYFSD010000177.1:1831-4853 GCA_964345705.1 uncultured Desulfohalobiaceae bacterium | reverse complement strand
CGCACTACGTGGAGCGGGCCAGGAAATATCGCCATTGGCTTACGGAGCGCGGGGAGCCCGCATAACAGGCTGTAGCCTGATAAGGCCGGGGAAGCGCCCCCGGCCCAAGGCCCTGCTTCCGAAGGATGGGTCAGCTCTCGATCTCCAGGGCGCAGGCCATGGACACCCCGCCCCCGCCGCACAGGGTGGCCAGTCCCAGCTCGGCGCCCTTGGCCCGCATGGCGTGGAGCAGGGTGACCATGATCCTGGCCCCGGTGGCGCCCACGGGGTGGCCCAGGCCGATCCCGGAGCCGTTCACGTTGGTGATCTCCCGCGGCAGCCCCAGCTCGCGCTCGCAGGCCAGGTACTGCGCGGCGAAGGCCTCGTTGACCTCGATGAGCTGAAAGTCGCCCACGCTCAACCCGCTCTTGTCCAGGAGATCCCGGACCGCGGGAACCGGGGACAGGCCCATGACCGCGGGGTGGCATCCTCCCCGTCCCACGGCCCTGATCCGGGCCAGGGGGCTCACTCCGAGCTCGCGGGCCCTGTCCCCGGACATGAGGAGCATTCCGGCCGAGCCGTCGTTGATCCCGCTGGAGTTGCCCGCGGTCACCGTTCCCCTTCCCGGGATGAAGGCGGGCGGGAGCTTGCTTAGATCTTCTCGGGTGAGGCCGGGACGGAAGTGCTCGTCCCGGGAGAAGGTGAGCGGCTCCTTCTTGCGCCGGGGTACTTCCAGGGGAAGGATCTCCTCCCCGAAGTCGCCCGCCTCGGTGGCCCGCTCCGCGTTGTTGTGGCTGCGCAGGGCGATATCGTCCATTTCCTCCCGGGCTAGGCCGTACT
Source organism: uncultured Desulfohalobiaceae bacterium (assembly GCA_964345705.1). Classification (GTDB taxonomy): domain Bacteria; phylum Desulfobacterota; class Desulfovibrionia; order Desulfovibrionales; family Desulfothermaceae; genus JAIPDU01. The sequence continues at coordinate 4,034 of CAYFSD010000177.1, read as the reverse complement.
TCTGGGCCACGAATTCCGCGGTGTGGCCCATGAGATAGGGCTTGCCCAGGAAGTCCGCCGCCGGGGGGCCGGAGGTGTCCAGGGGGGCCTCCTCGGACAGGGGAAGGAGGTGGGAGCCGGCGTGGAGATTGTGCATCAGGGCGTCCTCCACCGCCCGGTCCTGCAGCTTGTATCCCCAGCGCGCCCCGGGCAGGGCGTAGGGCACTCCGGACATGTGCTCCACGCCGCCGGCCAGAATCACATCCGCCATATCGGCTTGAATCATGGCCATCCCGGAAATCGCGCTCTCCATGCCCGAGATGCAGGCCCGGTTGACCGTCGCCGCGGGGACGGACTCGGGGAAACCGGCCATCAGGGCGGCGACGCGCGCGACGTTGAGCGTGTCGTGGTGCTCCATGCAGCAGCCGTAGCGCACGTCGTCCACGTGCGCGGGATCAATCCCGCCGCGGCGGATGGTCTCCCGCATGGTGGCGCTGGCGATATCCGCACCGCTCAGGTCCCTCAGGGTCCCTCCGAATGCGCCGACCGGCGTGCGGCAGGCGCTGACAATGACCACATCCCGCATGCAAGATCCCTCGCTTTGTCTTGGCTCCAGAAAATCGACCCACGGTAAGACACGGAATAATAGGGAAAGAGTGAAGAGAGTAGCCCACGAAACACAACAAAAAACATGAAATAGAAGAGTCACGGCTGACAGAGCCTGTCAGCCGTGATCCGTTATATTCTTTTCGTGATATTTCGTGTCATTTCGTGGGCCTCCTCTTTGATTTCCAGCCCGCTCCCTGCGCAGCTGGCGGAGGCTGTTCTCCAGGTCCTCGGAGAGAGGCCCAGTCGCGCTTGAAGCTCTTGGTGGCCAGGACCACCCGGTCCCGAACCTCGCTCAGGGCCCGGCTGATCTTGCCCTCGCTATCCTTGTACGCATTCGCGGTATGGAAAAGGGTGATGCCCCGCTCGAAGGCGCTGCGGACAACCCGTTCCGCCTTTCCGTGGCCCAGGACGAAAAATGCTATCTCCCGGACCACAGGTCCCCCAGGTTGGAGCGCGCCTTCTCCAGACACTCCTCCCAGAAGGAGCGGTTGTTCTCGATCCATTGCCTGGCGTGGCGCTCGATGTCCTCCTGGCTGTCCTCACCCTCGAACATCTTCTCGTTCTGGCGGGCGATGTCCTCCAAGGGGACTTCCATGCGCTTGAAGAATTCCTTGGCCGCGGGATTGTCCCTCAGAAAGGCGTCGTTCGCCGCCACGCGGATATCGTTCACCGCATAGCCCAGCCGGATGGGGGAAGTGACAGCCCCTTTGAGGTTCTCGGCCACCATGGCGTCGGCCAATCCTCTTTGGCTGGGGGCGGGATTGATCTCCGGGACGTTGATCCACAGAACATCCCTGCCAGGCCTTAGCTTGCCCACGGTCCAGTGCGGGGTCCAGGTGTAGAACAGGACGGGCTTGCCGCCTTCGTGCCACTTGAGCGCCTCTTTCATGTTCGCGGTGTAGTCCGAGGTGAGCAGATTGATGTGCTGCCCCAGGCCGTAGCTCTCCATGTGGTGGTTGATCACTTCCGAGCAGCCCCAGCCCTGGGGACAGGCCACCATGTCCGCCTTCCCGTCCCCGTTTCGGTCGAAGGCCTCTTTGACCTCCTCCCGTTTGAAGTCCTCCAGGGAGGTGATGTTGTAGCGTTCGACGTGCTTTTTGGAAACCAGGTAGCCCTGTACCGCTCCGTTCTCCACCACCCGGTCCACCAGACCGGCGCGGGCCTCGAAGTCGTCCGGCAGCTGATTGTTGTGCAGGGGGAACCAGCCGTTGGCCCAGAAGTCCACCTCGCCCTCCACCAAGGCTTGGTAAAAGTCCGGGCTGGACATGTCCTTGGGCGCCTCGACGGTATACCCCAGCTCCTCCAGCCCCATGCTGTAGATGGCCTCCAGGAAGTAGCCCGTCTTCCACGTCGCCCTGGCCGGCTGCACCGTGACCCCGGCCCCGGGTTCCTGCTCCGCCGTGGCCGCTCCGGGAAGGCTCAGGACAAGGGCGGCGACAAGGCTCATGCCGATGACGAGGTTACGCGGAAAGGATGTCCGGAACATGGATGGCGCTCTCCTGTGGGGTTGTGGTTGTCTCGGAGGCAAGAGGTCGACATTCTTTGAATCTGCTCTCCGTTCCTCGTTCAGCGTCCGGCGTTCGGCGTTCTGCGTTCGGCGTTCTGCGTTCTGCGT
>CAYFSD010000177.1:0-1731 GCA_964345705.1 uncultured Desulfohalobiaceae bacterium | reverse complement strand
TCTGTCTTCTGTCTTCCGTCCTCCGATCTCCGACCTCTGATATCATCAGCCAAAGGCCCTGTGAAGCAAGTGCTCGGCCAAGCCGCCCAGGTCGCGTGGGGTGTATCCCAGCACGTCCCGCCACACCTCGTCGGACTCCATGCAGAGGTAGAGCTGTTCCCTGATGCCCCGGCTCTTCAATCTATCCGCGATGCGGCGCAGCTGGGCTACGCGCAGGGGCCGGAGCAGGCGCAGCTTCCCGTCCAGCCCGGTGACGAACTCCTGCCGCAGATAGTCCCTGGGGCCGAGGGAATTTTCGATCCGGGGCACGAGATCGGGCATGCAGCGGAAGGAGCCCAGGCTCACATAGGCGATGTCCCGGGGGCGCAGATAGTCGCGGATCATGTCCACCGCCGCGTCGTATCCCCGCTCCCATCCGGGATAGGAAAGCACCGGATCGAAGTGCAGGCAGACCCGGAAACCGTGTTCCGCGCATTTGCGGGCAGCGGCGAGGCGCTCCTCCAGGCCGGCGGCGCCTTCTTCCTCCCGGGCCACCACCTCCGGGGCGTTGAGGCTCCAGGCGGGCAGGACCCGCTCCGGATAGCGCACGCCCTCCATCCAGGACAGATCTGTGGTCTTGGTTTTGAGCTCCAGGCGGCAGTTGGGATAGTCACCCAGGAATGCGACGAGGTCCCGGCTGTATCCGGTGAGCGGCTCCAGGGCCAGGGAGTCGGTGAACTCCCCGGTGCCCACCCGGAAGCGCCGCTCCGGACGGCCCCCGATCTCCCGGTCCAGCTCCCGCCACAGCTCCTGTTGGTTGGCCCAGACCTTGAGCAGGTTGTCCTGGAAATAGGCCTGCAGGATGCAGTAGCTGCAGGCCAGGGGACAGTTCTCCCCGATGTGCACGATGCGGTATCCGCAGCAGCGATAGCGGCTGGTGCCGGGGCAGAAGCGGAGGAAACGGCCCTGGTAGCGCTTGAGGTAGACAACGCTTGTCTCTCCCGCGGACAGGGGAAAGGGGGCCTCCGTCCTACGGACGAAGAGCTCCGCATGGGGCAGGGCGGCCCGTACCCTGGCGGCAAGGGGCGTGTCCCGCACCTCTTCGTCGACGACGATGGATCGAATGTGTCGGATGGGGTCTAGCTCCATGCTCGCCTCGGACTATGGAGCCCACGAAATGACACGAAATATCACGAAAAGCCACGAAAAAGAAATTCGAGTCAAGGCTGTCAGTGGCCTGTCAGCCTTGACGATTTCGTGTTCTTTCGTGCTCGCCCTGTTAAACATTTATCCCGTTAAACTCCGAAGGAAAGCGAAGCTGTTTAACTGGGAAGCGGTAGCTTCCTGCGCAGCAGGGTTTAACGGGGGTGTTTCGTGGGCCGATTCCTTTCTTTTTTTTTCCGCATTCTTTCGTGTTCGTTCGCGGGCTTTTTCTTATTCCTCAGCCGAGCCCCCGAGGCGGCTTCGCTGCCACTGCCGGATCCGCTCCATGAGTTCCTCCCGGTCCAGGCGCTGAAGCTCTTCAGCGGCCCGTTGCAGGTCCTCGTTCGGGCTCAGGCTCGCGGAGAGATGGATGCGGTCGCTCTCGAAGGATCCGGCCGGGGAGAGATGCCACAGGCGAGAGCGGCTCGCCTCGCGCACCAGATCCTCGAACTCGGTCTCCAGGCTGGTGAGGCGGGGATAGCGGATTTCCCGAGTCCGGCGGACCAAGCGGTGGATGCGGTCCTTGGGGGAGAGGTCGGACTCCAGGAG
>CAYFSD010000176.1:0-4855 GCA_964345705.1 uncultured Desulfohalobiaceae bacterium | reverse complement strand
GCGCACGAGGAGCAGGACGAGGTCTGCTTCCAGCGCTGGGAGATCAAGAGCGTGAACGGCAAGCAGCTGAGCCTGAAGCTCAAGACCCCTCAATATCTGAGCCCCTGGGAGCCGGTCTGGGAGCGCGAGATCCGCTCCGTTGCCTCGCGCGGGCGTGTGGACGCGGTGCTCACCCTGCAGCTCGTCTCCGCGGAGGTGTCGCCCCTCACCCTGGACCGCAGCGGACTGGAGAGCATGCTGGGTCAGCTGGAGCAGGTGGCCCGGGAGAAGGGCCACGCCTTCGCCCCGGACTATACTCAGATCATGCGCATACCCAGTCTGTGGCAGGAGACCGGCCTGCCCGGGGAGACGGATTTGGGCGATCGCCTGACCCGGGGGCTGCGAATGGCCCTGGAGGAATGGGACGCGGCCCGCTCCCGTGAGGGCGAGGCCATGCAGCGGGAGCTGCAGGGCAGGGTGGCTACCATGCGGAGCCATCTGGAGCGGATCACGGAGATGAGCGCCGACTTGGCCCGGAACAAGCTGGACAAGCTGCAGCAGCGGGTCCGGGATCTCCTCCCGGAAGACTCCGGGGAACCCGATCAGGAGCGGCTCACCCAGGAGCTGGGTCTCCTGGCGGACAAGCTGGACGTGTCCGAGGAGCTGTCCCGGCTGGGCACGCATCTGGACGCCCTGGACGAGCTCCTGCGCCACGGCGGAAGCGAGGGAGGGCGGAAACTGGATTTTCTGCTCCAGGAGTGCTTCCGGGAGGCCAACACTTGCGGGAACAAGGCCCAGGACGCCCGCGTGAGCCAGGCGGTCGTGGAGATGAAGACGGAGCTGGAGAAGTGCCGGGAGCAGGCTCAGAATCTGGAATAAGTGTCGGGTTCCCCGTTCTGCGTTCCCCGTTCAGGGTTCTGGATGGCGAGGGGGCGATTGGGCGAGTGGGCGACCCGGAGTTGAATAACTGATACGACGAATCAGCTGATCGGCCTATTCGATGGCTAACATACGGCGTTCCGTGTTCCGCGTTCTGGGTTCAGGGGTGACGATGGAGGAGATGAGCTTTTTCCTTCGAGCTTTCATCCCTTTTACTTTCGACTTTTCACTTAAAACTTCCCGCCAGGGAGAGGGACATGGCCAAGAAGCCGCTGGTGAACATCGGATTCGGGAACTACCTGGTGGCGAGCCGGGTGGTGGGCGTGGTCAATCCGGGATCCTCGCCCATGCGCCGCCTGCGGGAGGACGCCCGGGAGAGCGGCCGCCTGGTGGACGCCACGCAGGGGCGCAAGACGCGCTCCATCATTCTCGTCGACTCCAACCACGTCTTTCTGTCCGCGCTTCAGCCCGAAACCATCGGGAGCCGCTTCCCGATCACAGGAGAAAGCGATGAATCCTAGTCCCACAGGCCTGGCCCTGGTGATCAGCGCCCCCTCCGGGGCGGGCAAGAGCACCCTGGTCCGCCGACTTCTGCAGGAATATCCCGAATTCAGCTTTTCCGTGTCCTGCACCACGCGCGCCCCGCGCGAGGGGGAGCAGGACGGGCGGGAATACCACTTCCTGTCCCGCCAGCGCTTCGAGGAGCTCATCCGCGAGGGCTACTTCGCGGAGTGGGCCGAGGTCCACGGTAATCTCTACGGCACCCCCCTGCAGAGTGTGGAGGCGATCCTGCACCGGGGCGGCCACATCGTCTTCGACATCGACGTGCAGGGAGCGGAGCAGCTCCGCTCCACGCTCTCCAGCGGGGCCTTCGTCTTCATCCTGCCCCCATCCGAGCAGGAGCTCCGCAAAAGGCTCACCGGCAGGGGGAGCGACGCGGACAGCACCATCGCCCGCCGTCTGGAGGACGCCCGCAAGGAGCTCGAGCACGCCACGCACTTCGACTACTGGATCGTGAACGACGATCTGGACCGCGCCTTCGGGGATCTCGGCAGCGTGTACAGGGCCGAGACCTGCCGTTCCTGGCGCAATCCGAGGCTGTACCAGCGGCTGGTACAGGGAACGGCGTATTAGCTTCCCGTTCTGAGCTTCAAGCGCCGCTCCATCCCTTCCGGCCTCTTCGCGCCGCGCCTCCGCGTCGCTGGGGGAACATCGTGAATCTGAAACCGACCACGTGCCGAAGAGAACACCATGGTGCAGAGCTGCCGCTGGCGGATCAAGCGGAACAACGGCCGACCCGAGCCCGAGGAAATAGAGAAGTGGGCCGGCGAGCTGAACATCTCCTCCTTTTTGGCTAGGCTGCTCTGGCGCAGGGGGTTGACCGATCCCCGCCGCATGGAGGTCTTTCTGGGGCCCAATCTGCGCCACCTCCCCGGCATCGGCCAATGGCCCGAGCTGGACCGGGCGGCGGACCTCCTTGCCCAGGCCCTGGGCAGGGGGGAGACCCTGGCCGTGTGGGGCGACTACGATGCGGACGGGGTCACCTCCACGGCCCTGGTGCTGGATTTCCTGCGCCGCAGGGGATACGAGGCCGTGCCCCACCTCCCGCACCGGCTCACCGAGGGGTACGGGCTCAACTTCGAGGGCCTGGAGCGGCTCGCCGCATCCGGGGCTGGCTGCCTGCTCACCGTGGACTGCGGAATCTCCGACGTGGAGGGCGTGGAGCGGGCCCGCGAGCTGGGCATGACCGTGGTGGTCTCGGACCATCACCAGGTGGGCGAAACCCTGCCCCGTGCCAGCGCCCTGGTCAATCCCAAGCTGGGCTCCGGGGTCTACACCGGCGCCGCCGGGGTGGGAGTGGCCTTTCTGCTCATGGCGGCGCTCAACCGCAAGCTTCCGGGGGAACCCCTGGACATGCGGGAATACCTGGACCTGGTGGCCCTGGGCACCGTGGCGGACGTGGTGGAGCTGACCGAGGAGAACCGGATCCTGGTCAAGAACGGCCTGCTCTTGCTGGAGGAGGCCAAGCGGCCGGGGATCTTCGCCCTCAAGGAGGCCAGCGGACTGCCCGCCACCGCCCCGGTGGGGAGCGGCCAGGTGGGATTCAGCCTGGGGCCGCGCATCAACGCCGCGGGCCGCATGGGCGACCCGAAAACCGCCCTGGATCTTCTCCTGGCCCGGGACCTGGAGACCGCCCGGGAGCTGGCCGGCACCCTTGAGGAGCACAACAAGAAGCGGCGCAGCGAGGAGGACGCCATCCTGGAACAGGCCCTGGAGCAGGCGGAGGAGTGGAAGGACTCCCCGGGGCTGGTGCTCTTTGATCCCCGCTGGCACGAGGGGATCATCGGCATCGTCGCCTCCCGCGTGCGGGAGCGCTACTACCGGCCCACCGTCCTGCTCTCCCGGGATGGGGACCAGGACCAGCTCAAGGGCTCGGGCCGGAGCATCGAGGAGTTCGACCTCTTCAGCGGCCTATGCTGTTGCCGGGAGAACCTGGTGCGCTTCGGGGGGCATCCCCAGGCCGCCGGGGTCAGCTTGAGGGAGGAGGACCTGGACGCCTTCCGGGAGGGCTTTTGCGATGCCGTGCGGCAGCAGGTGGGGGAGACGCTTCCCGAGCCCAGCCTCTACCTGGAGGCGGAGATGGGTCTGGCCCGGGTGGACTTTTCCCTGGTCAAGGAGCTGGAGCTGTTGCAGCCCTTCGGCGCGGGCAATCCGGAGCCCCTTTTCTGCTCCAAGCCGCTCCGGGTGCAGCGACACAAGGTGTTTAAAAACAATCACGTCTCCCTGGAGCTTCGGGACGAGCAGGCCGGCAAGACCATGCAGGGCAAGGCCTGGCGCCAGGCCGGGACCCTTGGCCCCGAGGTCTCCGGCAAGAATGTTCGCCTCGCCTTCACCCCCCGCCGCAATACCTACAACGGCCTCGTGGGCATCGATCTCCAGGTCCGCGATTGCCGCCTCCTCTCCAATAAGAGCTGAAGAAATTATTTGGCACGGGCGCCGCTTGTGCGGCCGAAGGCCGCTCGCGCCTAAAATATCTTCGCCGCGAGCGCGCGAGCACCCGCGTGGAGCCGGGGAATCCCCGGGACTAAAAGATTATGGGGAGGAGCGCTTCCATCTTACCCCTTTCACGAAATAGACTTGCCCTCACAGATAAGTCCATGGCTGGACAAAGAATAGTTCAGGTGTTACATGAAACATAGTTTATAGAGTATGACGGCAAGGAAGGTTTTTTATGGCTACCCCTAGTTCCAAGAGGGTTAGAAGGCATCGAGAGAGTCTCAGGGCTTCCGGGCTGCGGCCGGTGCAAATTTGGGTGCCGGATACACGGAGAGAGGGGTTTGCCGAGGAATGCCGTAGGCAAAGCAGGCGTGTGAGTCGTGACCCCCAGGAAGCCGAAGTCTTGGAGTGGATCGAGAATGTATCCGATAGAGAGGGCTGGGAATGAAGCGGGGCGATGTTATTCCAGTTGTTCAGCCTGGAGCATACGGGAAACCGCGTCCGGCCCTATTGATTCAGTCGGACTTCTTTTTGGAAGTTCATCCCTCCTTCACCATCTTGCCCCTCACAAGCACTCTTCGGAGTGCGCCGTTATTCCGGCTCCGTGTGGAGCCATCAGAGGACAACGGCTTGAAAAACACATCGGAAATCATGGTGGATAAAATTACTTCTGTCCCCCGAGAAAAAGCCAATGCTGCATTCGGTCATCTTGAGGATGAATATTTGAAGGAAGTTGAACGCCTTCTAGCTGTTTGGCTGGGTATCGCCAGTTGATAGAAGTGGGCTCATGCGGTTCACGCATGCTTTTTGTTTTTTGAACCGCCAAGACGCCCCAGTGAAATCCTGCTTCGCAGGGTCGGCTTCGCCGACATTTCACCGGGACGCCTTGGCGGTTTTTATTCTTCGAACTGGAGATAGTCCCCGATCACAACCTTCAGCCCGAATCCGGGGAAGCTCACCTTGTACTTGTTGGGCGGGATGAACTGCACCACCTTGCCCC
>CAYFSD010000175.1:2684-4857 GCA_964345705.1 uncultured Desulfohalobiaceae bacterium | reverse complement strand
TCCACGTCGTACTGCCGGTAGGCCCAGAGCCCCTCGGTGTAATAGGGCCCGAACTTCTCCCCTTCCGCGCAGAGGGTGCTGTGGGAGATGTTGTTCGGCGAGCCGATGATCCGGGTCATGGACTTGTACAACACGCCGCGCATATAGGTGTAGCGGCCGCGGAAGAGCGCGTACTTGTGGGTCTCTTCGTTCTCCCGCAGCTCCAGGATCCTGTCCGCGATGGTGTCCAGGGCCTCGTCCCAGGAGATGGGGACGAACCCGGGATCCTGGTCCCGGCCCTTCTTGGGGTTGGTTCGCTTCATGGGGACCTTGATCCGGTCCGGGTCGTAGACCTGCTGCAGACCGAGGTGCGTCCTGGGACAGCTGGCCGCCCCATTCACCTTGGAATGGGGGTTGCCCCGTACCTTCACCGCTCGGCCGTTCACCACGTAGACCTGCTTGGCGCACCAGGAAGTGCAGCCCTGGCAGTTGGCCGGAAGCCACTGGCCCGCCTCTCCGGCCTCGGCTGCCCGGGCCGGATTTGTCCGGACAAAGGCCCGCATGGCGGGCATGCTGCTTGCCAGGGCCCCAGCGGCCAGGGTGCCCTTGACGAAGGTCCGGCGGGAGAGGCGTGCGCCAGAATCTCGCGAGCTCAAGTCCTTCGGGTGTTTCATGGCTCATCCTTTCCTTCGCTTTGCGGTTAGGGACGATCTATCCTATTCCCGGACGGCTCCGGGAAACAGCCCCTTGGCTCACCACGGAATCCGTCAGAATCGCTCCTCCCTCTCCCCGAGCGCCTGGAGGCAGATGCGAAGCTCCTCCTCCTTCCAGGGCTTGCGCAGAGTGGCGAATATGGTGTTTCGCATGGCCCGGGACAGCTCGGGGTGATAGGACCTGCTGGAGAGCACGATGACGGCGCAGCTCCTGTTTTTCTCCCGCAGTCGCTCAAAGAAGCGCTCCTGCAGCTCAAAGGCGTCCAGGTCGATCAAGAGAAGCGTCCGCGCCTCCTGCTCCAGCATGGGCAAACAGGCCTCGGCGCTCGGGGCGGTTTGTCTGGCGTACCCCATTTCCCGCAGCAGCCTTTCCGCGGGGGCCTCGTGCGCGGGATCCAATCCGAGGGTAACGGCATGTCTCTCGGTCATATCCGATGGTTCCATGTTTCGGCATTCGCCCGCAGCTCCCTGAACAGGGCCTTTCCCGGATACAGGCAACTTGCGGGCCACATTGGCCCTCCCCCCTGGCATTGCCAGGCACGGAAAAGACAAAGCTCAAGCAAATCGAATAGTTATAAAAGGAAAAGCCTTACGGGAGAGATGGGACGGCGAAGGGCGTCATGCGCTCCCTTCGGATGACGGAAGGCAGGATAGTGTACACATCCAAAACACACCCGACGGAATTCGCTCATTTGCTCAATTATATCGCATAGCTGGGAAGTGTTTTTCTGTTGGACACTGTGTACGGGGCGAGGGGAAGTCTGTTCGGAGAGCGGTCGGGGAGCCGTGGGATCAGCTCCGGATGCCGTGGCGCTTGAGCTTGCTGTACAGGGTGCTCCGTCCAATACCCAGCTTTTCCGCGGCCCGCTTCTTGTTCCAGGAGCACGCTTCCAGGGTCTGCAGGAGCAGGTCCCGCTCATGGGTCTGCATGCTCTGTGTCCGGGGCCCTTCCCGCTGATGATCTTGAGTGATCTTTTCCGGAAGATCCGCGGGATGGACGCGATCCCCCCGGGCCATGATGGTCGCCTGCTCGATCACGTTCTCCAGCTCCCGAACATTGCCCGGCCAGGGATAGCCAAGCAGCAGCCGCATGGCCTGCGCGCTGATCTCCAGCCCGGGCCTGTCCTGCTTCGCTGCGAACAGGGCGGCAAAGTGACTGGCCAGCAGGGCCACGTCATTGCCCCTGTGCCGCAGAGGGGGCAGATGGATGGGCACCACCTCCAGCCGGTAATAGAGATCCTCCCGGAAGCGGCCGGCTCTGACCTCCTGGAGCAGGTCCTTGTTCGTGGCCGCCACGATCCGCATATCCACGGAAATGGTCCTCTGTCCGCCCAGCCTCTCGAACCTCTGCGACTGCAGGACACGCAGCAGCTTGACCTGCACGGACAGGGGGATGTCCCCGATCTCGTCCAGGAAGATGGTCCCCTTGTGGGCCTGCTCGAAGCGCCCGGGCTTGGGAGCTTCCGCACCGGTAAAGGCCC
>CAYFSD010000175.1:0-2584 GCA_964345705.1 uncultured Desulfohalobiaceae bacterium | reverse complement strand
TCTCATAACCGAAGAGCTCGCTTTCGATGAGCGTTTCCGGGAAGGCCGAGCAGTCGATCACCACGAAGGGATGGTCCCGTCGCGGGCTCATTTCGTGGATGGTCCGGGCCACGAGCTCCTTGCCCGTGCCGCTCTCCCCGTAGATGAGCACCGAGGCGCTCGTGGGGGCGACCTCCTCCAGGAGCCTGAAGACCTTCTGCATGGCGGGATCCTTGCCCACGATCCCCCCGTACACCGGGGTGCCCTCCAGGCGGGTGCGCAGGTCGAGCATCTCCTCTTCCTGGGCCGCGGCCCGGAAGATGCTGTCCGCGGAATGGGCCACGATCAGGGAAATGAGGTCGATGTGGCGGAAATCGCATGCACAGTTTCCCGGGCAGGAAATGACCAGCACCCCCAGGGAATTGTCTCCGTGACCCAGGGGAAGAAGGGCCTGCTCGGGCTCCGTCCCCTGGAAGGGGCCAACCAGGGGCGGACCGAAGTATGTGGACCGGTGAAGGACTTGCGGCGCGAGATCCTTCAACGCGTCCTCCACTTCGCTAAGGAGCTCCTGATCCCGCAGGATCTCCGCCCCCTCCACGGTGAGGCGAAGGAGCTTCTTCCTGTCCGGGCTGGACAGGAGCAGGACCATGTCCTGGCAGGGCGCGAGCTCCTCGAGCCGGCCCAGGAGATAGCGTGCGACGGCGTTCAGGCGGGTCTTGGCCGAGACGGTGCGGATGACCTCATAGGCCGCGGAGAGCTGGCTGTGCATCTGCTCCATGCTCTCCGCCTGGTCCCGCAGGCGCGTGGTGTATTCCTCCAGGCGGGCGGCCATCGCGTTGAAGGATTCGGCCAGGGAGGCGAATTCCTCCCTGCCCTGCACCGGAACGCGCGTGTTGAGATCCCCCCGCTCCATGGCGCGGGTGGCCTTGACCAATGATTCCAGGGGCCGGAAGGTGCGGCGCATGAAGAAAACCCCTCCGGCCACCGCGGGCAGGAGGATGGCCAGGGTCATCAGGCCGATCTCCAGCCACAGCTGATGCATCTGGGCCAGCAGGGCCTCCCTGCGCATCCCCATGCGCAGGGTGCCCGCCTTCCCCTGGAAGACGGGCTGGGCGATATCCAGGAAGTCCTTCTCCCCGGTTGCGGAAACCACCCTCCGCATGGAGGCCGCCTCGTCCCCGGACACCTCATTCGCGGAAATCAGGTCCCGCGGGATGGCCTCCTCGAAGGTGTGGGCCAGGACCTCGCCGCTGCGCAGCACAAAGGCGTATTCCACCGCCTCGTGGGCCTGGACGTGATTGGCCAGGGCCTTCTGCAGGCCCACCAGGTCGTTGATCAGGACGAGGTCGGCGACCTGCAGGGACAGGGAGTGGGCCTGATTCCGGGCCCTGGACCGCAGCTCGGATCCCAGGGCGTCGGCATAGCGCTGCGAGGCCAGAAAGGCCACCAGGAAACAGCTGACAATGATCCAGGAGGCCACGGCCAGGAGCAGAAGGCCCTTAATGGTCCTCGGAGCGAGCCTCATGAATGCCCTTTTCCCTCAATTCCGTATGGATTTCGCGAATGGGATCGTACCATGAATCCTGGGGGAGGAGGAAGCGATCGATGTCGAGCTGGGAAAGGATGGCCTTGCCCTGCTTTGTTTCGTGCATCGTGAGCAGGGTGTCCCGCACCTTCTGCTTCAGTTCGGGGGCCATGTCCGGAGAGACGACGATAGGGGGCACGGCGAAAGGTTTTGACTTGCGGATAACCCGGGTTCCTTGGGCCATACCGGCTTCCCGCTCCCGCAAAAACTCCCAGATCAGGCTGTCCACCGCGGCCCCGTCCACCAGACCACGGGCCACGGCCAGAATGGAGTTGTCGTGGCTGTAGGTGTAGATGGCCCGGTCGAAGAACTTCTCCGGTTCGGTATCCAGCTGATCCAGCCAGTGGAGGGGGATGAGCCGTCCCGTATTCGACTTGGGATCGGTGAAGGCGAAGGTTCTTCCCCGAAGGTCCTCAAGGGACTGGTAGGAAGCATCCTCCTGCACAATGAGATAGGAGCGGTAATGGCGGCTCCCGTGGATTTGCGGCGCGGCCAGGAGCTCGAAGGCCCGGTCCTTTTCCGCCATGGCGTAGGGGCCGGAGCAGATGAAGGCCAGGTCCACCATATCCTTGGAGAAGAGCTGATTGACCTCGGCGTAGGTCCTGCGCTGGATGAGATGGAACTCCCTGTCCAGCTGACGGGCCACGTAGGCGAAGAGCTCCCTGTACAGGCTGTACGTCTCCCTGGGGGAGACCATGGCCCCGACGGCGATGCGCAGGCCCTGCCCATCCGCTTGGGGGGCGGGGGTTTCCTGTTCATTCTCCACCTGCTGAAAGTCCACCACTGCCTTGTCTTCCTTCCGGCCCCAGTCCTCGCACCCCATAGAGAAGAAAAAAAGAACCGGGATCAGCAAGAGCAGGAGCCGCAGAGCCGGCGGCATTCGCCCGCATGCGGCAGCCCGCTCGGGCGGTTTCGAGATGCCCCGCCGGGCAGGGCGGTTGCGGTGGCAGGTCTTGCGGATGATGCACATATCTTTTGCTTGAAACGCTAGCAGGGCAAACCCAGCCCCAAGCCTGAACC
>CAYFSD010000174.1:3624-4860 GCA_964345705.1 uncultured Desulfohalobiaceae bacterium | reverse complement strand
TAGCTTCTGACCACTCACTATCTCGCTGGTTCAGAGAGGTGCTGAATAGTTACGATCCGGGAAGGGATTATTCCGGAAGCGGCGTGCGCACGCTGTATTCCGTTCGCTCCAGCACGATTTGCACCGCCCTCTGCATCCGGGGAAGATAGACAATGGGCGCCACGAGATTGATGGTCACGCTTTGATCGGGATGCATGGTGATCATGGTCAGCAGACACGTCCCGTCCTCCGGGGTCATCCCCAACGCCTCCGCGTCCTCCTTGCCCACGGAAACCGAATAGTCCGGAAAATAGTGTTTGGGATCCACGGTGAGAAAGGCCACCTGGGTGTCCTCCAGGCTTTGCAGGCACACCAGGGGATCGGCGTCGCTTTCCCGGGGCATGACGATGAACTCGCGCAGGGACTCGAATCCCAACAGCCCCTTGGGAAAGAGGATTGTATTCTCAGGATCGTAGGACACCGGACCGAAACGGCTCTCCACCGTTTTCATTTCTTGTCTCCTCGCCCCACTATCCTCTCGGTCAAGACTTTGTAATCCGATACATTCCATTGCGAAGCTTCCTTGTTTTCCTCGCAGATTCGCCGGTAGACCTCTTCCCTGTAGATTTTCCTGTCCTCCGGGGCCTCGATCCCCAGCCGAATCCTGCCCTCCTTGTTTTCCAGTATCGTCACCCTGATCTCGTCGCCGATGACGATGCCCTCTCCCGCCTTACGGGTCAGCACAAGCATTCCGCCCTCCCTGGCGTCTTCAAAACATCATGTTCGATAATGCAGGCCTGTTTGTTACATATAATTGAGAATGGAAATCTTGGACACGCGCGAGGTGACATTCATGGCCGCCTTCAGGGCGGTCTCCTGTTGCATCATCTGGCTGGTGGTCTTCATCATGTCCGCGTCGCGATATTTGGACAGCAATTGCTTGAGGTCGTTTTCCGCCTTGGACTCCTGATCGATGGAGATTTCCACCCTGTTCATGCGAACACCCATCTTGCCCCTGTGCTTTTCCACACGGTTCATGCCGTCCTGGAGGGATTCCAGCTGATCGTTCAGGTCCGTCTGATACACATTCGCGGAATTGTGGACCCCGTCGTCCTTGAGGATGGTATCCCCCTCGGTCCCCGCATCCGTGGAGACCCGCATGACCGCGTCCTTGTGCACCTCTGGGCCATGATTGTCGTTGTTCACCGTCTCGCTGAAGTTCTCCACCTTGAAGGCGGTTCCGTTGGTGGTCTCAAA
>CAYFSD010000174.1:0-3524 GCA_964345705.1 uncultured Desulfohalobiaceae bacterium | reverse complement strand
CACATCCACCGTCCCCAGATTGGCGCCCCCCAGCTTCAGATCGAAGGACACCTCGTCATAGCTGCTTCCGTCCTCGTATTCCCATCCCTCGAAATTCCCTCCGAAGCTGCCGGAGACGTCGGTCGGCCCCCCGGAACGCATGAGCTTTTCGATGTTGTTCAGGGTCTTGAAGACATCCGTGCCGATCTTGGTGTCCGCGGTTCCGTCGCCGTTGGTGTCCTTCTCGCCCAGGAACAGCTCCCTGCCGGGAATGGAGATCTCCAGCTTCTCCCCCGGCCCGATATCCACCTTCTCGGACTGGTCGTCCCCCTGATAGGCGACGCTCCCGTCCGCCCGGGTGACAAAGGGCTTGGTCCCCTGCTCGTATCCGGCGAACTGGAATTTCCCGTCCAGCTGGGTGTTGGCCGTATCCAGAAGCTCTTGCTTCATCTGGCGCACTTCCTCGGCCTGAATATCCAGATCGTCCTCGTTGATCGAGCCGTTGATCGCCTGGATGGTCTGCTCCTTGGTCCGGACCAGGGTATCGGTAACGTGTGCCAGATTCCCGTCCTGGGCCTGCATCCGATTGAGGCTCGTGCTCATGTTCTCCTGATAGCGCTGGCTGGACTCGATGTTGGAGGAATAGTCCAGCACGGGGCGCACGGAAGACGGATCGTCCGAGGGCTGATTGAACTTCATCCCGGTGGAGGCCTGCTGCCGCAGATCCATCAGGCGATTGCTGGTTTTGTTCATCTCCGCCTGCATGAGCCGAAAGGTCATCTGGTTGGTGACTTGCATGGTCATAACTACCTCACCACACCCATCAGGGTTTGCAACATTTCGTCCACTGTGGACATCACCCTCGCGGAGGCCTGGAATCCCTTCTGGAACCGGGTCATGTCCGTCATGGCCTGCTTCAGGGACACGCCCTCCTTGGCCTCACGCATGTTCTTGAGCTGCACCAGATTGTCCTCGGTGCTTCCCAGGCGTGTCTCGTTCCGGGAGACCTCCATGCCCATGTCGCTGGATATCTGACCGTAGTAGTCACCGAAGGTGTATCCCCCGTTGACCTTCTTCTCGTCCGTCAGATCGGCCAGCTCCTGGGCATTCCGATTGTCCCCTGGGGAATCGCTGAACCCTGCGGCGATTTCCTTGGTGTCGTTCACAGCCACGGCCATCTCGTAGGCCCCGGCGTTCTTTTCATAACCTGAACTAAAATTAATATGGCTCAAATTTGGGGTGTCGACCGCAGTAACATTTTCGGACTTGTCCTTGGATGTCAGGGAAAGGCGGTAATCATTGCTGCCATTGCGCCAGACCGAGGCCTGCACCTCAATATTATTTTCCTTTGCCTTCTTATTAATGGCGTCACTCGCTTCTCGCAGAGAGAGCTGGCCGTCTCCGTCGACATCATCATCTCCGTTGAAGGTAATGGTCTTTGTGGACCCCCCCAAATCGAACTCCATATCTGTTGTCCCGGTCAGAACATTGTCATCTACAATCTTGGTGGGATCGCTGAAGCTCGAGTCGCTATACGTGAACCGCTGCTGGGTGAAGAAGGAGCGCCCGGTTTCACCGTCCAGGCCGGTGCCCTTCTGGTGCTGGGAATTGACCTGGGTGACCAGGTCGTGCTGCAGCGTGGCCACCTGAGACTCGACCTTGGGGATCACCTCGTCGCGAACCTCCATGAGGCCCTCGAATTTGCCCCCCACATCGTCCTGTTGCACCTGGGTCCGGATCTTTCCGGTATCCACGAACAGGTCGCCGTTGTCCTCCTTCAGCTGATTGGCTTCCTGGCCCTGGACCAGGACCTGTCCGCTGGGCAGGGTCACCGAGGCCATGTCGTTCTTGCCCTTGTAGGTGTTCACGCCCAGCTTTTGGGACAGATCGCGCAGAAGGAGCTCCCTCTGGTCCAGCTCCGTGTTGGCCTCCCTGCCCTGGGCCCGGGCCTGGGCGATCTTGGAGTTGAGATCCGCCACTTCCTTGAGCTGACCATTGATCGTGGTCGTCTCGTTCCGCAGGGAGGAATTGATATTCCGCTCCACACGGTTCACCTCGGCGGAGATCTCCTTGAAGGCGGTAACGAGCTGCTTGCCCTTTTCCATGACCTGGGTGCGCTCCACCTCGCCGCCGGGATTCTTGGCCAGCTCCTGCCAAGAGGCGAAGAACTCGTCCATCTTGTCGGCCAGATTGCCGCTCTCCACCCCGAAAATCTGCTCCAGCTCCTTGAGAGGCGTGGACTTGCCGCTGGCTTTGCCGTTTCGCTCTTCAGCGCCTCGGAGCTGATCCTCGATGAAAATATCCTCTTCCCGGCTGATCTCTTCCACATTCACGCCCTGCCCGAAGGTGATCCCTTCCGCGCCGAGGCTGGGCAATCCCTTGGCTTCCGCCGTCTGCTTGGAATAGCCGGGTGTGTTGACATTGGCCACGTTGTTTCCGGTCACTTCCATGGACTTCTGATGCATGGCCATTCCGGTCCGCGTGATGTTCAAGGCATCGAACAAACCTGGCATACTACACCTTCCCTGATATGATGTTTCCCTCGGCGTTGACCGTGATCTTGCGACCCTCGTCCCCGTAGGCCGGAGCGAGCTGCATCTCCCGCAGGAACTCGAGGTTTTCCCTGGTCCAGCTCAGAGCGGAGTTGAAGAAATATTCGTTGCGGCGATTCTCCTGCTGAATGGACGCGGCAAGCTCCTTGTCCTCGGGAGAGAGCTCACTCGCGTTTTCCAGCTCCGGCAACAGCTCCTGTTTTTCCTCGAGCAGCCGCGTCAGGCGGCCCATGTCCAGCTCTCGAGCCGCTTCCCGCTCTTCCAGGGTTATTTGATAAAGGCGCCGCAGGCTTTGCATGGCTGGCTCCTCGCGCTTTGCGTTTCACTGTTTCGCTTAGGGAGCACACTCTCAAGAGCCCATCCTGGACAGGTAGTCGAGCAGGCTCGAGGCCACATCGCGCATATCCGGATCGTAGGATCCGTTCTTGATTTGTGCATGCAAGGACTCCAGCTTCTCCGCCCTTTCCAGATCAGTTGCCGCAGAGATACCATTCCCCTTCTTGATTTGCTTCATCTCAGAGGAAAAACCGGATTTCTCCGTCGCGCCCTCCGGCTCGTCCTTTTGACCGGCGTGGATCTTATGGTGTTTCTGCAGGGCCTGCAGAAGCTTGATCGTTTCCTCACCCGAAATCTTCATACCCATAGTGTTCCCTCGTCTCCTTCCTCACAATCGTCGAATTGTGCGCGCATGCCGCCCGCGGAGCCACTCGATGCCACAACACCTCTGTCGCATGCCTCCTCCGGGTTGAACCCGCCGAAAGATCATTCCTCGCCATTTTCGCAATGTCGCAGAGGCTCCGGATTCCGACCCGTGACCGCCACCCTGAGCTTTGCCGGCGCAACAGTGAAGTCGCCGCCATGCAGCCGACATCCGCCGCATGCAGATTATTCCTGTAGCATACGACATATGTCAGGTTCTTGTCATCCTCAGGGGGCACGGAAGGAGTGGATATTGTCCCCTTCCGTCTTAAATACCCTTTCGGCACAGGGGTC
>CAYFSD010000173.1:0-4868 GCA_964345705.1 uncultured Desulfohalobiaceae bacterium | reverse complement strand
ACGCCCAGGTGCCCAGCACCCAGTGGAAAAAGCTCAGACAGCGGAGCAAGGCCGCCCTTCGGCGCTACTTCCAGCGTACCCTGGATCGGGATCCGGTGATCGTGCCCCTGGTGATCAATGTCTGATCCCGTAGGGTGCTTGTATGCCCTGGGTGCTCGGACGTCCGATCTCCGGTTTCCGACATCTGATTTCTGATCTCCGGCATCTGACGTCCGACATCCGATCTCCGATTTCTGACCCTTTGACCCTTGGAGCTCACTATGCGCGTCGTCCGCGTTCGCTATATGGAGCAGACGTTTTACGCCAGTCTCGACTCGGAGCATGTCCGGCCCCTGGACCGCAATGTCCGCGCCCCGCAGAGTCTTCCCCTGGAGGAGGTGGAGCTGATGCGTCCGGTGCAGCCGACGAAGGTGGTTTGCGTGGGGCTGAATTATCGGGCCCACGCCGAGGAGCTGGGACGGAAGCTCCCCGAGGAGCCGCTTCTCTTCCTCAAGCCGCCTTCGGCGGTTGTCGGCTCCGGTGAGCCCATTCAGCTTCCCGGCCAGTCGGAAAAGGTGCACTACGAGGGGGAGCTGGCCGTGGTCATGGGCCGTGTCTGTCGCCACGTGCAGCCCGAGGAGGCCCCCGGGCACATCTTCGGCTACTGCTGCGCCAACGACGTCACCGCCAGGGACCTTCAGGAGCGGGATGTTCAGTACACTCGGGCCAAGGGGTTCGACACCTTCTGTCCCCTGGGGCCCTGCATCGAGACGGAGCTGGACCCGGAAAGGGGCGTGGAGATCAGGACCCTGCAAAACGGGGAAATCCGGCAGCAGGGCACCACCCGGGACATGATCTTTTCTCCGGCGCGTCTGGTCAGCTTCATCTCCGGGATCATGACCCTGACCCCCGGGGATGTGATCCTCACCGGCACCCCGCCCGGAGTGGGCCCCCTGGCCCACGGAGATACCATCCGGGTGGAGATCCAGGGCCCCGGGGCCCTGGAAAACAGGGTCGCGGCCTCCGGGTAGTCGATTTTCTCTTGTCAGTAGCTCGATTCTTTATTACATATATCGGTTTAACGGGGCATTCGGTGCGGTCGGCAAACGGTGTGCGCCTCGCCGGGCCGAAGGTCCCTCCCGCGTGACTGAAGCTGGCCTTCAAGTCTGGCGGCAGACATTCGTTTCGTGTTT
Organism: uncultured Desulfohalobiaceae bacterium; assembly: GCA_964345705.1. Taxonomy (GTDB): domain Bacteria; phylum Desulfobacterota; class Desulfovibrionia; order Desulfovibrionales; family Desulfothermaceae; genus JAIPDU01. The sequence continues at coordinate 3,696 of CAYFSD010000173.1, read as the reverse complement.
TCCAATCACACACACTTCGGCTGATCCCGGGGTCTCCGGGCGCGGGAAGCGTTCCGAGCGAGGGATCCGAGCAGGGCCGGAGTGGAGGAGACAACCCAACAAGGCAAGGAGGAGACGATGGCCAACATCACCATGAAGGAAATGCTGGAGACGGGGGTCCATTTCGGCCACCAGACCAGACGGTGGAATCCCAAGATGCGGCCCTATATCTTTGGTTCCCGCAAGGGGATCCACATCATCGACCTGCAGCAAACCATGCCCCTTTTCGAGCGGGCCTACGACTTTCTGGTCAATGTGGTGGCCAACAAGGGCAAGGTGCTCTTCGTGGGCACCAAGCGCCAGGCCCAGGATATCATCCAGGAGGAGGCCGAGCGGGCGAATCAGTTCCACATCACCACGCGGTGGATGGGGGGGACCCTGACCAACTTCGGCACCATCAAGCACAGCGTGGAGCGGATGAAGAAGCTGGAGTCCCGCTTCGAGGACGGCAGCATCCATCGCTTCCCCAAGAAGGAAGTGGTGCACATGGAACGCGAGCTCACCAAGCTGCGCCGAACCCTGGGCGGCATCAGGAGCATGGACGATTACCCCCAGGCCGGCTTCATCGTGGACCCCAAGCGGGAGGAGATCGCGATCCGGGAATTCAACCGGCTGGGCATTCCCATCGTGGCCATCACGGACACCAATTGCGATCCCGATGTTGTGGACTACGTCATTCCCGGCAACGACGACGCCATCCGGGCGATCAAGCTGTTCACCTCCCGAGTGGCGGACGCGTGCCTGGAAGGCATGGCGCACCAGGAGGAATCCGCGGAGCAGTCCATGGAGCAGGCCGACCGGCAGGCGCAGGCCGCTCCGGAAAAGATGACCTCCGAGGAGCCGGAAGAGGGTGTTTCCCGTGAGTTCGGGGAAGAGGCGGAAAACCAGACCGAATCCGAGGAATAGGAGAGGGAAGCATGGAGATAACCGCGAAGATGGTCAAGGATCTCCGGGAAAAGACCGGCGCCGGAATGATGGATTGCAAGAAGGCCCTGAAGGAGACGGACGGCGACGAGAAGAAAGCCGTCAACTGGCTGCGGGAGAAGGGCATCTCCAAGGCGCAGAAGCGCTCCGGCCAGTCCGCGGCCGAAGGCCTTATCGGCACCTATGTCCATACCAACGGCAAGATCGGCGTGATCGTGGAAGTGAACTGCGAAACCGACTTCGTGGCCAAGAACGAGAAGTTCCAGGAGTTCGTCAAGAATGTCGCCATGCAGATCGCGGCGGCCCACCCCATCTGCGTCCGGCCCGAGGAGCTGCCCCAGGACGCCCTGGAGCAGGAGAAGGAGGTCTATCGCAAGCAGGCCGAGTCCGAGGGCAAGCCGGAGCATGTGGTGGAACAGATCGTGCAAGGCCGGATCAAGAAATACTACAAGGAAGTCTGCCTCATGGAGCAGCCCTATATCAAGGACGACTCCCTCACGGTTTCGGATTTGCTCAATGAGCTCATTGCCGTATTGGGGGAAAAGATCGTCATCAACCGCTTCCAGCGCATGGAAGTGGGCGAGAGCCAGGAGTAAGGGAAAGGAAAGCCCCCTTTCGGGGGCTTTTTTCTTGTCTTTTCTCCTCCCTGGCAGGTAGACTTGTTTTCTGAGGAAAAAGAGGCGAAAGTTCGCCTTGCAACCCCGCTGATCCGGAGAAAGGAGCACGCCGCGAGTGAAACCCCAGCTGACCAAACGGCGGAGTTATGAGCCATTTGACCTATGAGCGCGTATTGCTCAAACTGAGCGGGGAAGCCCTCGCCGGGGAAGAGGGCTACGGGGTGGACCCGCAGGCCATCGACATCATCAGCCGCGACGTGGCGGAAGCGGTGGAAAAGGGCGTGGAGATGGCCCTGGTCATCGGAGGGGGCAACATTTTTCGCGGTGTATCCACCTCGGCGCAGGGGATGGATCGCGCCTCGGCGGATTACATGGGCATGCTGGCCACGGTGATGAATGGCCTCGCCCTGCAGGACAGCCTGGAAAAGCACGGCCTGGTCACCAGGCTGACCACGGCCTTTCGGATGCAGGAGGTGGCCGAGCCCTATATCCGGCGCAGGGCGATGCGGCACCTGGAAAAGAAACGCGTGGTGATCTGCGCCGCTGGAACGGGAAACCCGTATTTCACCACGGACACCGCCGCCTCTCTCCGGGCCATGGAGCTCGGGGCAGACGCCCTGCTCAAGGCGACGCGGGTGGACGGCGTCTATGACAGGGATCCCAAGGATCCCGAGGCACGGTTCTATCGCAAGCTGAGCTATCTGGATGTGCTGCAGCAAAACCTCAAGGTCATGGATTCCACCGCGATCTCGCTGTGCATGGACAACAACCTGCCGGTGGTGGTTTTCAATCTGCTCAAGCGGCACAATATCCTGCGTGTTCTGGAAGGGGCAGATGTGGGCACAGTCGTGCAAGGAGGTTAGGCATGGAGGACGTGTTCCAGGATTGTCGGGAGCGGATGGACAAGGCGCTGCAGACGCTCTCCAAGGATTTCAGTAAGCTGCGTACCGGACGGGCCTCGACCGCTCTGGTGGAGGACGTGCAGGTAGACTACTACCAGATGCCCACCCCGCTGTATCAGCTGGCCTCCGTCTCCATTCCGGACAGCCGGACCATACTCATTCAGCCCTGGGACAAGAGCAGCATGGGGAATGTGGAGAAGGCCCTCATGAAGTCGGAGCTGGGGCTCAATCCCATCAACGACGGCAAGACCATCCGCATCAACATCCCCCCGCTGACCGAGGAGCGGCGCAAGGAGCTGGCCAAGGTGGCCAAGAAGTACACCGAGGACACCAAGGTGGCGCTCCGGAACATCCGCCGCGAGGCCAATGACACGCTGAAAAAGCGCAAGAACGGCAAGGAGATCTCCGAGGACGACATGTACTCCGGCCAGGAGGAGATCCAGAAAATCACGGACGAGTTCGTGAACAAGGCGGAAAAGGCCCGGGAAGAGAAAGAGAAGGAAATCATGGAGCTGTAGCCCGCTTGAGCCCGGAAAAGACACAGGACGAGACCAAAGGGGCGCAGCCGCTGCCCAGGCACATTGCCGTCATCATGGACGGGAACGGGCGCTGGGCCAAGAAGCGCGGTCAGCCCCGTAGCGAGGGACACAAGGCCGGGGTCGAGGCCGCGCGGAATGTGGTGACCCGCTGCCGCGAGCTGGGCATCGAGCATCTGACCCTGTACACCTTTTCCAAGGAGAACTGGCGACGGCCCCGCGAGGAGATCGATGTCCTCTTCGACCTGTTGACCCGTTTTATCCGGGGCGAGCAGCAGCGACTGGTCCGGGAGTCCATCCGCCTCAATGTCCTCGGTGAGCCGGAAGGGCTTCCTCCGGGTGTCCGGCAGATCCTGCAGCGGGTCTGCAACAAGACGTCCGGTGGGGACAGGATGTGTCTCAATCTGGCCCTGAACTATTCCGGCCGGGAGGAGATCCTCGCGGCCTGCCGGCGCATCGCGCGTGAAGGGATCGATCCGGAGCGCATCGACGAGGGGCTGTTTTGCGGATACCTCTCGACCCGGGACATCCCGGATCCGGATCTCATCATCCGCACCAGCGGGGAATGCCGCCTGAGCAACTTCCTGCTCTTTCAGTCCGCCTATTCCGAGTTCTATTTCTCCGACACCCTCTGGCCGGACTACGGTGCCGCGGACCTGGATGCGGCCCTGGAGGACT
>CAYFSD010000172.1:1638-4897 GCA_964345705.1 uncultured Desulfohalobiaceae bacterium | reverse complement strand
TTCTCCGTGTGTTCCCGGGTCCCGGACATCATAAAGTGCCGGGTGAAAAAAAGAGGGCAGATCCGAAGGCCAGCTGATTCAAAGACCCCGTGCCCGTAGATGCTGAGGCATTGGGGTGCTGAATAGTTGTTATATAGGGAGAACGGAAGCTGGTGTGTGTTGAAAAGCGTTCGGCCCGGGTGTAGCGTGGAGTGGGCTGGAGATAGCTCCGCTTCGAAGGGAGCGGGGAAGCCGTTCACTGGGATGTATGGAGACCTCTATGCCGGTGCACAATAGCGATCTGGAGGAAATGTTCACCACCCTGGCCGATCTGCTGGAGATCGAGGGGGCCAACCAGTACCGGGTCCGGGCCTATCGCAACGCCGCCCGCATCGTGGGCGGCTATCCCAGACGTCTCGCGGATGTTGTCCAGCAGGGCGAGGATCTGACCGCCATTCAGGGCGTGGGCAAGGAGCTGGCGGGCAAGATCGAGGAGGCGGTTCGCACCGGGGACATGAGTGCCCTGCAAAAGCAGCGGGAAAAGCTCCCCTCCGGCCTCCTGGAGCTTTTGGATCTGGAGGGGCTGGGGCCGAAGAAGGTGAGCGCCCTGTACCGGGAGCTGGGAATCACCGGCCCACAGGATCTGAAAAAGGCCGCCGGGGAGGGCCGGATCCGGGAGCTGAAAGGGTTCGGGAAGAAGACGGAGGAGAAGATCCTGCACGAGCTGGAGCGGCCCGAGGGACAGCAGGAGCGGCGTTTTCCGCTCGCTGCTGCTGAGGAGGTTGCCGGGGTCCTCGCGGACTATCTCCGGCAGGGTCCCGGCATCCACAAGCTGGAGGTCGCGGGGAGCTACCGCAGGCGGAAGGAGACCGTGGGGGACCTGGATATATTGGTTCAGGCAGAGGACAACAGCCGGATCATGGAGCATTTTGTGGCGTACGAGGACGTCACCGAGGTCCTGATGCAGGGCGAGACCCGGACCAGCGTGGTGCTCAGGGGCGGGATGCAGGTGGACGTCCGCGTCGTGCCGGCGGAGAGCTTCGGCGCGGCCCTGCACTACTTCACCGGATCCAAGGCCCACAATATCGCGGTGCGCAAAATGGGGCAGGATCTGGGGTACAAGGTCAATGAATACGGCATATACCAGGGCGAGGAACAGATCGCCGGACGCACTGAATCCGGGGTGTACGCCGCGGTGGGGCTCGCCTATATCCAGCCGGAGCTGCGCGAGGATCTGGGGGAGCTGGAGGCGGCGGCCAAGGGCACTCTGCCCGAGCTGGTGAGCGCCGCGGATATCCGCGGGGATCTCCATGTGCACAGCCACTACAGCGACGGGACGGAGAGCTTGCGGGATCTGGCCCGGGCCGCCGAGGCCAGGGGATACGCCTACCTCGCGGTGACCGATCACAGCCAGCGTCTCTCCGTGGCCAGGGGCCTGGGCAGGGAGCGATTGCTGCGGCAGCTGGAGGAGATCGACGCGGTGAATGCCGAAGGTGGGGGCGCGACCCTGCTCAAGGGCATCGAGGTGGACATCCTGCCCGACGGGGGGCTGGATCTGTCCGAGGATATCCTCCGCCGCCTGGATCTGGTGGTCTGCGCGGTGCACTCGGGGTTCAATCTGTCCCGGGAAAAGCAGACGGATCGCCTGCTGGCCGCCTTGGACCATCCCTGCTGCAGCGTGCTGGCCCATCCCACCGGCCGCATGCTGCAGGGCAGGTCCCCGTACGACGCGGATATGGAGCGAGTCATCCGGCGCGCTGCGGACAGGGGAGTGATCCTGGAGATCAACTCCCAGCCGGACCGTCTGGACCTGAACGACGTGCACATCCGCATGGCCAGGGAGGCGGGGGCCTGGCTGGCCGTGTCCACGGACGCCCACAACTCCGCAGGCCTGGATCTGATCCGCTACGGCCTGGACCAGGCCAGGCGGGGATGGCTGGAAAGGACCGACGTGGCCAACACCCTGGAGCTCGCCGATCTCCGGCGAATCCTGGCCCGATCCGGGTGAGGCGCGGGAGCTGGTTATGCAGCTGAGGACCCTGGGCGATCTCCTGGAGCGGATGCCCCGCCTGGGCGGACGCGAGGCCATTCGGGACAGCACGGGGTACCGGACCCGGAGCGTCTCCTATCGCGAGCTGCGCGATCTGATCGCGGAATATGCCGTATTTTTCGCCGAGCGGGGCCTTTCCAAGGGAGACCGCATCGTCCTCTGGGCCGAGAGCTGCGCGGAGTGGGTCGCCGCCTTCTGGGCCGCCGCCGCGCTGGGTGTGGAGCTCGTTCCCCTGGAGGCCCGCTTTTCCCCGGAATTCGTGGAGACAGTGGCCCGCGAGACCGGGGCGGCGCTGACCCTTGTGGACGACAGTCGGGATGTTTCCGGGCTGTCCCTTTCCGCTCTGCGCCTGATCGACCTTCCCGCGCCCAAGGGCCGGACCGGGATGCCGCGAACCCGGATCGAGCCGGGGGATGTCCTGGAGATCATCTACACCTCCGGGACCACGGGCCGGCCCAAGGGAGTGGTGCACAGGCACAAGAACATCTGCGCCGATCTGGGTCCCATCGCCAGGGAGATGGCCGGATACACCCCGTACCTGCGTCCCTTCCAGCCCGTGCGCATCCTGAATCTCCTGCCGCTCAGCCACATGTTCGGCCAGGCCCTGGGCCTGTTCATTCCGGTCCTTCTGGGGGGCTCGGCCGTTTTCTCCCCAGAGCTGGCACCGGGACGGGTCCTGGAGACCATCCGCAGGGAGCGGGTCACCGCCCTGGTGGCCGTGCCCCGCATGATCCGCCAGCTCGGGGATTATTTGCAGCACAGGCTCGGTCTGCCCTCACCGGACACGGTGCGCGAGTCCGCCCGCTCCCGCCCGATTGTCCGCATTTGGCGCTATCGCCGCGCCCACTCTGTGCTTGGCTGGCGCTTCTGGGCCCTGGTGGTGGGCGGGGCGGAGCTGAGCGGCGAGGTGGAGACCTGGTGGCGGGGGCTGGGCTTCATCCCGGTGCAGGGATACGGGCTCACCGAGGCCAGCCCCATCGTGGCCCTGAATCACCCCTTCCGCACCCGGCAGGGCTCATTGGGCAAGCTCCTGGAGGGCCAGGAGGCGCGCATCGCCGAGGACGGCGAGCTCCTGCTCCGCGGGGACAACATTTCCCAAGAATATTTCGGCCGGGAAGGGACCGCCCGGGGGGAGGACGATGACGGGTGGCTGCACACCGGGGACATCGTGGAGCGGGACGAGGAGGGACGCCTGTACTACCGGGGCCGGAAGAAGGACGTCATTGTCAC
>CAYFSD010000172.1:0-1538 GCA_964345705.1 uncultured Desulfohalobiaceae bacterium | reverse complement strand
CGCGGACGGGACCAATGTGCACCCCGAGGACGTGGAGCCGGTGCTGAATCGCATGTCCGGCGTCCGTGACAGCGCGGTGGTGGAGGCACGAGGGGCGGACGGGGAGCCCCGGGTGCACGCGGTCCTTCTGCCCGAGAGCGGCGACGGTCCGGACCCGGATGGGATCCTGCCCGAGGCCAATCGGCAGCTGGAGCCCCATCAGCGATTGAGTGGCTTTGACCTCTGGCCCGGGGACGACTTTCCCCGCACGCCCTCCACGCAAAAGGTCCTGCGGCGGGAGGTGGCCAAATGGGTGCGGGAAGGTGGCCGGCAGTCAGCGGAAGGGGAAGAGGAGAAAGATGCGTCCACCCTTCGGTCGGCGCTCTCCAGACTGACCGGGCTGCCGGCCCGAAACATCGGCTCGGAGACGGATCTGGCCCGGGACCTGGGGCTCTCCTCCCTGGATCTCGTCGAGCTCTCTTCCCTTCTGGAGTCCGAGTACGGGATGGATGCGGATGCGGCCCTGCTCGCGGGGGACATGCGGGTGGGCAGGCTGGAGGAGGCCCTGCGCGAGGGCAGAGGCACGCAATCCGGCTTCGGCCGGGGCACGGACGAGGCCGGTGTCGGCCAAACCTCGGAGGAAGCGGAGCGATATAGGCCGCGGGAGCTGGCGTACACGCCGCCCCGCTGGGCCAGGCGGGCCCCGCTTCGCTGGGGCAGGGCGGCAGCGCAGGAGGCGGTCCTGCTGCCGCTCTTCCGGATCTATACCCGCTTCCGCGTTCAGGGGCGGGAGCATCTGCGACAGCTCCGGCCCCCGGTCATCCTCGCGGCCAACCACGCCAGCCACCTGGACACCCTGGCCGCGCTCGCCGCCCTGCCCCCGTCCTGGCGCCGCAGGATGGCCCCCACCATGCAGCTGGAGTTCTTCCATGCCTCCTTCTTTCCCCAGGATCAGCCCCTGTGGCGGCGGACATGGTCCGCGTTCCAGTACGCCGTGGCCTGCGGCCTGATGAACGGCTTTCCCCTGCCGGTGTCTTCCGGCGGGCTGAAGGGGGCCTTCCGCTACGCCGGAGAGATGGCGGATCACGGCTACTGCCCGCTCATCTTTCCCGAGGGGATCATGACTCCGGACGGGACCATCCATCCCTTCCGGCCAGGAGTGGCCCTGCTCGCGGAGAGGCTGGCCCTGCCGGTGGTACCGCTCGCCCTGAGCGGTCTCTTCCAGGCCTTCCCCTACAACGCCCGCCTGCCCAGACCGGGCCGGGTCGAGGCCCGCATCGGCGCGCCCCTGGTCTACCAGGGCGAGGAGTACGCGGAATTCGCCCGCAGGGTGGAGGACAGCGTGGCTCGGCTCCGCGGGAGTGGTGAGAGCTAGTCCCGGGCCTGGGCTGACGCAGTGCGTCCCGGACGCGGGGGGCCGGGCTCGGCGCCGGGACAGGCGGCGTCGAGCTCCGCTCTCAGCTCCTCTGGACGTTCCAGAACCAGATCCCCCAGCCGGACGCCGGGAACGAAATGGCGCCGCAAAAGGGCCAGACAGCCCGCGAGCAGGTCCAGGCCCT
>CAYFSD010000171.1:0-4901 GCA_964345705.1 uncultured Desulfohalobiaceae bacterium | reverse complement strand
AGTCTCCGCTGAAATGATTCAAAACACCCCGTGTCGGCTTACAATGATCAGTAGGGTGCTGAATAGTTACGACGGATCAAAAATATGGTGAATAGTTGAACCATTGACACAGCTGAGAACTGATCACACGAGATGCCGACCCACCGACTGACTGACTTACTGACTGATTCACTGACTCACCGTCTAAGCACTCGAGCACGCCGGATGAATCATTGCCGCATTGATTTTCGGAGAAAACGAACCGACGGCGGACGTCTCCGCCCGCCGTCGATGACGAATGTGAAGCACCTCCGGTGCTTCCGTTGACTAGCCTCAGCCGCTCCCGCTTTCGGTCTCGCCGTGCTGCTCCTTCGCTTTCTTTCCTTCCCGCTCGTGCTCGGCTCCCTGGGTGGCGTTCATCTCCTTCTGCTGCTCGCCGTGCGCGCCCGGCTTCTTCTCCTTGGCAGTGCTCCCGGCACTGCTCTCGGTCTGCTCCGAGGAGCCTCAGCCGGTTCCGCCGAAGGCCGCGGGCGGGACGGCCATGGAGCCCGCCAGCAGGGCGGTCACACAGAACCCCGCCAGATACGATTTAATGCCTTTACTGTGCATGTCCCCCTCCCTCGCGCTTGTCGGATCGCCCCCCTCTTCGGGTCGGGCGTCCGAACGTTTCCCTCTGAAAAAACTTCGACCTATTCTAAGTATCCCAACGCGAGCACACCCTGTCAACGACAAGTGTCAAAAAAAGGGGAACGGCTCCTCGCGGAGTTGACCTTGAGAAAAACAATTTGATATACGATTTTGATAGACTGGAACCTTAATCCGTACAGAGAGCATCCGTCCCATTATGACCCAATCTTCTCCGAAAAAGGACCGCGCCTCCCTTCGGGTGCGCGCGGTCTTCGCCGCCTCCGTTGTCGCCTGTGCCTTCACCGGCATCTTCGGCATCCTGAGGCCCGACGCCCTGAGCGCGGCCATCATGCGGCTGACCACCTTCAGCCTCGACGCCTTCGACTGGGTCTTTCTCCTCTCCATCACTATCTTCATCTTCCTTTGCTTCTTTCTGGCCTTTAGCCGGATCGGGGACATCAAGCTCGGAGCCCCGGACGAGGAACCGGAATTCGGGGTCCTCTCCTGGCTCTCCATGCTCTTCGCCGCGGGCATGGGCGCCGGCCTCCTCTTCTGGGGGGTGGCCGAGCCCCTGCACCACTACATGGCCCCGCCCCCGGACCAGGACCCCATGACCCCGGCCGCCGCGCGCTGGGCCATGGTGGTGACCAACCTGCACTGGGGGATTCACGCTTGGGGAATCTACGCCATGGCCGCCCTGGTCCTGGGATACTTCGGCTTTCGCCGGGGCCGGCCCATGCTGGCCAGCACGCCCATAGAAACGGTCTTCCCGGACCGCTTCGGAAAGGGGCTCGGCGCCCTGGCCGACCTGATCGCCGTGGTGGCCGTGGCCTTCGGCATCGCCGGCTCGCTGGGCATGGGAGTGATGCAGATCAATGCCGGCCTGTCCGAGGTGTTCGGCACGCCAGCGGAGTCCCTGCCCTTTCTCTTCGCCATCCTCGCGGTCCTGGTCCTTTTCTACATGGTCCCCATCACCACCGATCTGGGCCAGGGCATCAAGCTGCTGTCCAATCTCAATCTCGCGGTGGCGCTGCTGCTCATGCTCTACATCCTCTTCCTGGGGCCCACCGGCTTCATCCTGTCCACCTTCACCACGAGCCTGGGCGACTACATGACCAACCTGCTCAACCTGTCCTTCCGTCTGTATCCCTACAGCGGGGAAACGGAGTGGACCAGGACCTGGACCCTGACCTACCTCATCTGGTGGATCGCCTGGGCCCCCTTCGTCGGTGTGTTCATCGCGCGCATCAGCCGAGGGCGCACCATCCGGGAATTCGCCCTGACCGTGATCCTCTTCCCCACCCTCTTCTCCGCGCTGTGGTTCGCCATCTTCGGCGGAGCCGGGCTGCATCTGGAGCTCTTCGGCAGCGGCGGGATCGCCTCCCTGGTCCTGGAGGACTCCTCCAGGGCCCTGTTCGCCCTGTTCAGCCATTTTCCCCATCCGGTCCTGCTGGCCGTGACCTCCGTGTTTCTCATCCTGATCTTTCTCTCCACCAGCGCGGCCAGCGGGGCCTTCGTCCTGGGCATGATGACCACCGGCGGCTCGCTGGATCCGCCCCGCAGGCGAAAACTCTTCTGGGGCGCCGCGGTGGCCATGCTCACCGCGGCCGTGCTGCTGGCCGGAGGCGGAATTCAAGTCTTGCGCGCCATCGCCATCAGCGGGGCCCTCCCCTTCACCCTGATCATGATCCTGCAGGTGGCCTGCTTCATCTCCAGCCTGAGCGAGGAGAGGGAATTCGTGCGCATGCGCTTCCCCTCCCCGAAAGAACAAAGCGAGGAAGAGGAAACCGCTCCATGAAACGCGCGCTTCTGCTGATCCTGATCCTCGCCGCGGTCGCCGCCTGCGCTCCCAGGGAGCCGCTGATCGTGGGCTCCAAGGATTTCGCGGAAAACAGGATCCTGGCCCACATGTTTGCCCTCCTGGCCGAAGACACCGGGATCCCCGTGGAACGGTCCATCCCCTACGGCAACACCTTCGACCTGCAGCAGGCCATCAGGCAGGGCCAAGTGGACCTCTACCCGGAATATACCGGAACAGGGCTCTCCATGATGGGCGTTCCCGGCATGGGCGACCCGGATCGGGACATGGCCAATGTCCGGGAGGCCTTCTCCCAGTACGATCTCGCCTGGCTGGAGAGGATCGGGATGGACAATCCCTATGTCCTGGTCATGCGCCCCGAGGCGGCGGCCAAAATGGAGGCGGAAACCATCGGCGATCTCGCGGCGCAGAAAGCAAGTGTCGCCATCGGGATCGAACGCGAGTTCAGGGCCCGTCCGGTGGACGGGTACCGGGCCCTGGTCAGACACTACGGCTTCAGCCCCAGGCCCGAGCTTGTGGTGACGGACTCGCGTGTGGAGCTCTATCGCGAGCTGGTACGAGAAAACATCGACGTGGCGGTCACCTACCGCACAGACCCACAGATCAAGGAATTCGGGCTGGCCGTGCTGCGGGACAACCTGGGCTTCTTCCCCGCGTACCAGGCCGCGCCCCTGGCCCGAAAGAAGGCCCTGCAGCGCCATCCCGGGCTGGAGGAAGCCCTGGGCCGGCTTTCCGGGCTCCTGGACAACGGGGTCATGAGGAACCTGAACAAAAAGGTCATGCTCGACGGCGAGTCCCCGCAGAGCGTGGCCGAGAACTTCCTCGTCCGGCAGGGCCTGATCCGGGAAAAGCCCGCAAAGCCGGAACAAAGGAAGCTCTTTCTGGCCACCCCCCCGGGCCAGCACAGCTCGGCCGTTCTGGCCCGGGCCCTGGACGCGACCCGACAGGTCTTTCCTCAGCGGAGCGTGAGCCTGTTGCCCAGCGAGGATCCCATCGAGGCGATGTTGCAGGGAGAGGCCTTCATGGCCCTGCTGGGCGCGGAGAGCTTTTATACCGTCGGCCGCCGCGGATCTTCCCGGCTCAGAGAAAACGTGGAGGCCGTGGCGCCCGTGGGCTTCCGGGCAATCCATCTCATCAAGCGCGATATCCGGGTGACGCCCATGCCCTTCGGGGGGATCCGACGCCTCGGGGTGGGGGTGGAAGGAAGCGATTCCGAGCACGCCGCGCGCATGCTGCTGAACGCCTACGGATGGGCGCGCCGGGTCACCCTGGTCCACGGCGAGCCGCGTGAGCTGGCTCAGCAGGTGCTCCAGGGCGAGCTGGACGGGCTGCTGATGACGGCCCCCCTGGGCGATGCGGACATGCTGCGCATCCTGGACAGCACCAGGCTGGTGCTGCAGCCCTTCTCCCAATGGGAGAGCCGGAACCGGCAGCAGAGCTATCCCTTTTTCCGGCGCACGCGGGTGGGGGCCGACATATACCCCGGGGTGAACAAGCCGGTGGACACCCTCGGATCCCAGGTGGTCCTGGCGGGGCCCGCCCCAGACAGATCCGCCCTGGGCGACGGGGATCCGGTCAGCGGCCTGCGCACCCAGCGGCAGGGCATCCCCCGCGGGATCAAGGATGCGCTGCTCCGGGAGATCGGCACCTCGGAAACCATCGATCCCACCCTCCCCGGGGAGCACCTCCCGGTCGCCAGCGAGCGTCGAGGGGTCCAGCCCATCAATCCGGCGCCCGAGGTCTCCTTGCTGACCGGTCTCCTGCTGCTCGGCCTATGCGGTTTCTTCCTTCGGCTGGCCCGAAGGGGATGAAGGGGCGAATCGGTGGGTCAGTGGGTCGGTGTATCCCATGGCCAAAGTCCGATCTCCGCGTTCCGAGCTCCAAAACAGGCCGGTTACGGGGTCCGGTTCACCAACAATGATCAGCCGGCTGCGAGTCACGAGCCTGCATTTCAGGTGATGCGCTTCTCCAGGATGTAGTCGTCCATGACGAATCCTCCGCCGATATCCGCGACCTGGGATCCGGCGTATTCGAAACCCATGTGGCGGTACCAGGAAATGGAGGCGCTGTTGTATTTGTTCACCGTGAGCCAGATCCGGTCCAGGCCCATGCGCAGACAATCCTGCCGCACAAGGTCCAGACCGGCCCTGCCCAGTCCAACCCCCCGCCGGTCCCGGCGCACGTAAAGCTTGCTCAGCTGCAGCCCCTGCCCGTCCCGCTGCTTCACGTACGCGAGGTATCCGGCGGGATCGTCCCCGCAGAGCAGGAGATAGTACACAGCGCCTTCCCCGATCTGTTCCGCAATGGCTGAGGCGGTCTGGAAGGTGCGCAGCATGTACTCCACCTGCTCGCTCCCGATGATGGGCGTGTAGTGCTCCCGCTATATCCTCCGGGCGAGCTCCCGCACCCGCTCCAGATCCCCGGAATCGGTCCTGTGCACCATCCGGGACGCGATCATGCCCCAACTCCTTGACTG
>CAYFSD010000170.1:0-4902 GCA_964345705.1 uncultured Desulfohalobiaceae bacterium | reverse complement strand
CCCCCATGGGGAAAGGAGGTAGCGGAGAATGCAGACGAGCAACGCAACCCCCGGGAGGCAGGAGCACATCTCCATCACCCGGGCCGTTCCCCTGGGCTTCAAGGTGCTCTTGAGCGAGATCCACTGGCAGATCCTGCGCGGCCTGCGCAACTGGGAGATCGTTCAGATGCGGAACAGGCTGAGCAAGGAGTACGAGAGGCTGGGCCAGCTCCTGGAAAAGCAGTCGGACGGCCAAAACGACAGCCAACACCAGGAGGAGATCGATCTCTGCCGCAAGCAGGTCGATTTCCTCTCCCGCGAGGTGGAGCATCTGCAAACCCAGCTCCGGAACCTGCGCCTGGAGATCATTGACAGGCGCCGACGGAAATGGGGGGTCTAGCGCGACGTCCGGATCAAGGGAGAAAGAGGACCAGCAAGGGATCACATCGCAATCCCCCGTCTTCCTTGGCCCAAGGGAGACGGAAACCGACAACCGGATCAGGGAGCGCCTTATCATGACTTTCGAAGGGATCATACTCGGATCGGATCACGCGGGGTATCCCCTGAAGGAGACCTGTCTGGCTCACCTGCGGGAGAAGGGGTACGCCTGCGAGGACCTGGGGACCCATTCCCTGCAGAGCTGCGACTATCCTCGCTTCGCCGATCTGGTGTGCCGCCGGGTCCTGGAGACCGGGGCTCCGGGCCTCTTAATCTGCGGGACGGGCCTGGGCATGTCCATGTCCGCCAACCGTTTCCCCGGCATCCGGGCCGCGCTGTGCCACGAGGAGTTCGCCGCCAGGATGGCCAGACGGCACAATAACGCCAACGTCCTCTGCCTGGGAGCGCGCGTCGTGGGCGAGGACCGGGCCCTGGCCGTGCTGAGCATGTTCCTGGAAACCGGCTTCGACGGCGGCAGGCACGAGGAGCGCCTGCGGCTCATGGACGAGCTGGGCGCCGAATCCATCTGCAGGTAAGGACAGGGGACAGCGCCCGCTGCTCGCGACAGGAGTGTGAGTACTCACAGGGATCGATGAACAACGCATTGCCTACGCCGCACAAGGAGGAAATCATGCCCTCTGCGGAGCTCCCGGATCGCAATCTCGCCCTGGACCTGGTGCGCATCACGGAAGCGGCGGCCCTTGCCTCGGCCCGGTGGCTGGGCAAGGGGGACAAGAAGAGCGGCGACCGCTCCGCGGTGGACGCCATGCGCCTGTCCTTCAACGCCATGGACATCACGGGCCGGGTGATCATCGGCGAAGGGGAGAAGGACGAAGCGCCCATGCTCTACAACGGGGAAGAGGTGGGAACCGGTGCCTCTCCGGAGGTGGATGTGGCCGTGGATCCGGTGGAAGGGACCAAGCTCCTGGCCTACGGCCGGCCCAATGCCATCTCCGTGGCCGGAATCGCGCCCAGCGGGGCCATGTACGCCCCGGGAGCGAGCTACTACATGAGCAAGCTGGTGGTCCCGGGGCCGGCCAGGGACAGTGTGGACTTCAACGCCCCTGTCCGGGACATCCTGCAGAGCGTCGCCCGCGCCCTGGACAAGAGCGTGCAGGACCTGGTGGTCTTCGTCCTGGACAAGCCCAGGCACGAGGAGCTCGTGCGCGAGATCCGGGAGGCCGGGGCCCGGATCCAGCTGCACACGGACGGGGACATCGCCGGCGCCCTCATGGCCGTGGCCCCGGACTCGGAAGTAGATGTCCTGCTCGGCACCGGCGGCACCCCGGAAGGGGTCCTCTCCGCCTGCGCCATCAGGGCCCTGGGCGGGGAGATGTTCTGCCGGCTGGACCCGCAGAAGGAGCAGGAGCACCGAAAACTGCTGGAGCAGGGGGTCGACCTGGATCAGGTCCTCACCACCGGGGATCTGGTGCAAAGCGACGACGTCTACTTCGCCGCGACCGGCATCTCCGGAGGCGGATTCCTGGCCGGAGTGCGCTACACGGGCCGCGGCGCGACCACCCACTCCCTGGTCACACGGGGAAAGACGGGAACGATCCGGCGCATCGAGGCCACCCATTCCTGGGATCGGCTGATGCGCTTCAGCGCGGTGGACTACGACTAACAAAAACCCCGTCCTCCACAGAGAGGACAAAGTGGAGGTGCACCCCTATGGAAAAGCTGGAATCCCTTCAGCCCCGTACGACGTTCATGGGGCGGTTGAGCAAGAACGATGATCTGCTGGACGCCCTGACCGAGATGTGTCGCGAACACAGCGTGACCCTGGGGCGGATCGAGGCCATTGGCGCCGTGCAGGGGGCCAGGCTGGGGTACTACGACCAGAACACTCGACAATACCAGTACGTAACCTGGGACAAGGGCCTGGAGATCACCAGCCTGATGGGCAACATTTCCCTCAAGGACGGCGAGCCCATGGTGCACGCCCATCTCACCCTGGCGGACGAAAACGGCCGGACCTTCGGGGGCCATCTGGCCAGGGGATGTCCCGTTTTCGCCTGCGAATTCATCCTGCACGCCTTCAGCGGCCCGGACTTCATCCGAGCCCACGACGAGGAGACCGATCTGCCGCTGTGGTCCTGAGGCGGGCTCGACGGCTTGCGCTTTCCCGGCTCTGGAGACCCGCCAGAGCCGGGAGCGCCAAGGCCAGCTGATTCAAGGACCCCGTGCCCGTGGATGCTGAGGCATTGGGGTACTGAATAGGTACCACCCGTCAACGCATTCCTGCCGCCGATCCCCGCATGCCTGCATAATTCGTCACCTTGCCCCCATTCCATGCATAGGGCTTGACAAGCGCTGCCACAATCGTTACATATGGAGTTATCTACATCAAAATATTATCATATAAACATATAAAATGAATATCACTCGCTACTTCAAGGCCCTCGGGGACGAAACCCGTCTTCGCCTGTTCCATCTCCTTCTGCAGTACGAGCTCAACGTCAACGAGCTCGTGCTGGTCATGCAGATGGGACAGTCCCGCATTTCCAGGCACCTCAAGGTGCTCAGCGAGAACGGCCTCCTGCGGCAGCGACGCGACGGCGGATTTTCCTACTACCAGGTCCCCAGCAACCCGGATATCGAACCCCTGGCCCAGTTCGTCACCAACAGCCTGGGCCGGGAGGAAACGGCCTCCGAGGACCTTTCCCGGGCCCAGGCCATCATCAAGGAGCGCAAAAACAAGACCCGGCGCTTCTTCAACCAGGTGGCGGATCACTGGGAACGCCTCAAGAGGGAAATTCTGGGGGATCTGGATCTGGCCGGCGCAGTGGCGGAGGAGGTCCCTGTCTGCTCCACTGCCGCGGATCTGGGATGCGGCACCGGGGAGCTGCTCGTAAGTCTCCTGGACAAGGCGGAGACCTTGATCGGGGTGGACCACTCGCCCCGCATGCTCAAGATGGCCCGGCTCAAGCTGGGCTCCGCGGAGGCCGCGGCCCGGTCCGACCTGCGGCTGGGGGAGCTGGAGCATCTGCCCTTGCGGGACCAGGAGAGCGAAGCCGCGGTGATCAGCATGGTCCTGCACCACATCCCCCATCCCCTGGCCGGCATCCAGGAGGCGGGCCGGGTTCTTCGGCCCGGCGGGACTCTGGTCCTTGCCGACTTCGCCAAGCACGCCCGCGAGGACATCCGGGAGAAATTCGGCGCCACCTGGCTGGGATTCGAGCCCAGCGACATCGAGACCTGGCTGACAGCCTCCGGCTTCAGCCTTCTGGGAAGCAGACAGTATCCGGTGCGGCACGGCCTGACGGTCAACGTCTACCGAGCGGCCAAAAACCATGAACCCCAAGCCGCGTAAAAAAACAAGGAGAGACCTATGGACACTGGAAAAAACTATGAAGTCAAGGACCTGTCCCTGACCAGCCAAGGCAAGAACAATATCGAGCTGGCCGAGCTGAACATGGGCGCCCTGCTCGAGGTCAAGAAGCGCTTCGAGAAGGAGAAGCCCCTGAAGGGGATCCGCGTGGGCCTGGCCCTGCACGTGACCAAGGAGACCGCGGTCCTGGTCCGGACCCTGGCCGCCGGCGGGGCGGACGTTTCCATCACCGGCTGCAACCCCCTCTCCACCCAGGACGACGTCGCCGCCGCCCTGGCGGACGAAGGGGTTAAGGTCTGGGCCTACAAGGGCGAGACCAAGGAAGACTACTACCGCTACATCAACAACGTGATCCAGACCAAGCCCCAGATCACCATCGACGACGGCTGCGACCTCGTCTCCGAGATCCACAAGAACCATCCCGAGCTGATCCAGGACATCATCTGCGGCTGCGAGGAGACCACCACCGGGATCATCCGCCTCCAGGCCATGGAGAAGGACAACGCCCTGAAATACCCCATGATCGCTGTCAACGACAACAAGACCAAGCACATGGTGGACAACTACTACGGCACGGGCCAGTCCACGGTGGACGGCATCCTGCGGGCGACGAACGTCCTCTTCGCCGGAAAGACCGTGGTGGTCAGCGGGTACGGCAGCTGCGGCAAGGGCGTGGCCCAGCGGGCGCGCGGCCTGGGGGCCAATGTCCTGGTCACGGAAGTGGACAGCTTCCGGGCCCTGCAGGCGATGTATGACGGGTTCCGGGTGATGCCCCTGAACGAGGCCGCCCCGATCGGGGACATCTTCGTCACCGTAACCGGGAACAAGCACATCATCCGGGTGGAGCACATGAAGCGGATGAAGAACGGGGCCATGCTGGCCAACTCAGGGCACTTCGACAACGAGCTTCAGCTGGAGGCCCTGGACCAGGCCAGCCAGTCCCGCAGAAGCGTCCGGCCCTTCATGGAGGAATATATTCTTGAGGGCAAGAAGATCTTCGTCCTGGGTGAAGGCCGCCTGATCAACCTGGCCTCCGCGGAGGGCCATCCCAGCGAGGTGATGTCCACCTCCTTCTGCGGCCAGGCCCTGGCCTGCGAATACGGGGCCAAGAACCAGGGCAAGCTGCCCAGCAAGGTGCTCCAGCTGCCCGAGGA
>CAYFSD010000169.1:0-4905 GCA_964345705.1 uncultured Desulfohalobiaceae bacterium | reverse complement strand
GACGGAGGACAGAGGACGCTTCACCGATCCGCTACCCCCCTCACCTTCACCTCATTCCCAACGCGGAACGCAGAACGGGGAACGCGGAACGGAGATCGGAGGTCAGACACCAGACGTCAGAAGCCAGAAGCCAGAGGACAGACGACAGAGGACGCTTCACCGATCCGCTACCCCCTCACCTTCACCTCATTCCCAACGCGGAACGCAGAACGCGGAACGCAGAACGCGGAACGCAGAACACGCCTCACCCGAAAAGCTCCTCCTCCAGCTCCAGGATGTTCTCCAGAGGGACCACATCCCCGGTCCCCTCCGCCCTTTTCCCGGGGCAAAAAATGGGGGTGAAGCCCAGCTGACGCGCCTGCCGCAGCCGAATGTCCTGGCCTGTCACCGGCCGGACCTGGCCGCTCAGGTCCACCTCCCCCCAGAAGGCCGCCCGCCTGGGCAGGGCCCTGTCCCGGAAGGAGGAGAGCACCGCGGCCAGGATGCCCAGGTCCAGGGCGGGCTCCTCCAGCCGCAGCCCCCCTCCGATGCGGGCGTAGAGATCCGAGTCGCCCAGGTTGAGGTGCAGCTTCTTCTCCAAAAGGGCCAGGAGCAGATGGAGGCGATTGGTGTCGAAGCCCAGGGCGGTCCGGCGCGGCGTGCCCAGAAAGCTCCGGCTGGCCAGGGCCTGGACCTCGATGGCAAAGGCCCTCTGGCCCTCCAGGGCCATGACCACGGCGGTGCCCGAGAGGCTGGGATCGCGGGCCTGCAGAAAGAAGGTGGAGGGATCGTGCACGATGTTCAGGCCCTGCCGGGCCATGGTCAGGACCAGGAGATTCCCCGTGGGCCCGTAGCGGTTCTTGACCACCCGGAGAACGCGGTACATCTGCTGCCGATCCCCCTCCATGTAGAGCACCGTGTCCACCATGTGCTCCAGGAGCTTGGGGCCGGCGATCTGGCCCTCCTTGGTCACGTGGCCGATGAGCAGGACCACTGTGCCCGAGGCCTTGGCCTCCTCCACCAGGGCCGAGGCCGCGGCACGGACCTGGCTGACGCTGCCCGCGGCCCCCTCCGCCTCGGAGGAGGCCAGGGTCTGGATGGAGTCCACCAGGAGCAGGTCCGGCGCCTCGCCGCAGCGGAAAACGGCGGTGAGGTCCTCCAGATGCGCGGTGTGCAGGGCCCGGATCCCCGAACCCAGCACCCCGAGGCGCTCGGCGCGCTGCCGGATCTGGTCCAGGGACTCCTCTCCGGTGACGTACACCGCGCTTTTGTCCCTGCGGCAGAATCCCCCCGCCAGCTGTAGGACAAAGGTGGACTTGCCCACCCCCGGATCCCCGCCCAGAAGGATCACGGAGCCGGGGGTCAGGCCCTCGCCCAGCAGGGAGTCCATGGGGCCGGAGCCCGTGGTGATCCGCTCCTGCGCGCCCTCGGACACCTCCTCCAGCAGGCGCGGCGCGGCTTCAGCGCTTTTTGATCCCGAAGCGCCGCCCTCACGGGCGTTTGCCTCCTCCAGGCTCCCCCAGGTCCCGCATGCGGGACACTGCCCCATCCAGCGGGACTGGGCGGCCCCGCATGCGGAACAGACATAAGTGGGACGATTCTTGCTCATAGGCGGGCCGCTCGAGCTGTCTGGAAAAGGCGAGATCGGGACTGCGGAACGTCTTTTTCCCTGACCCAGGTCCTAGCGGCTCAGGAGGAGGCCGCCTCCGCGGCCTGCAGCACCCTGAGGCTGAACTCCGCCATCTCTTGCGGCGGGGAGAAAAAGACGGTCATGAAGGGCATGGCATCACCCGCGGGGATCCGCGTGCCGCCGCTTTGATCCAAAGAGTCGGCGAAGACGGACTTCAGCTCGCTTTTGCCGGAGGATTGCAGCCGGGCCAGGGAAACCTCGCTCCCGCAGGAAAACTCCTTGCTCCGCAGCTCCTCCCCCTGACGGTCGAACACCGTGGCCCGGAGCCTGATATCCTTCTTGGCGCCGCGGGACTCGTTCTCTGCCCTGCCCTCGATCACCAGCAAAGATCCCAAATGCTTGTTCCGGACCATGTACTGATTAACATTGCGCAAGGCGATATCCCGGGCCGCTTCCTCCTTTCCCGGTCGCTGAACCAGCTCGGTGTCCGCGGCGGCCCCGGAAGCCTCCAAAGGGCCCCCCTGGGACAGGGAAAAGGAAAGCTGAAGCCTTGCCCCTGTGGCGAAGAGAAGGGCGTACGCGGCTGCCGCGGCCAGGAGAAGACCGAACAGGAGCCAGAGCCAGCCGCGCCTCTTTTTCCCGGTCCGCCCGGAATCCTCCTCGATTCCTTCCCAGTCCGGGAACTCTTTCGAGGAAGCGCCCAGCTGTTCCTCCCGGCTCTCCCCGGGCTCGCTCATGGCGTCGTACACCGACCCCCGGAAAACGAGGCCGCAACGGGTGCACTTGAGCCTGGTCCCGCTGGGACGCAGCTTGTCCGCGGCGATTCGGTAGCGTGTCCAGCAGCGTGGACAATCAATCAGCATAGGCCCTCCCCGCTCCGACTCTCTAGAGGGAGCGACGATCCCGGGATCCGTTCCTTCCGGGTCATTCCATCTCCGACTGGAGAAAATGCACTTCGTGGATTCCGGGAAGACCGCGGTAGCACTCGGCGTAATCCAGGCCGCATCCCACAAGGAATCCGCTCTCCACGGTGAAGCAGCTGAAGTCCGGCACGAACCCCGCCTCGTGGCGCTCCAGCTTGTGGATCAGGGCGCAGATCCCCAGGCTGGCGGGATCCCTGGCCCGAAACTGCCTGGCCAGATAGTCCACGGTGTGGCCCGTGTCCACGATATCCTCCACGACGAGGACGTGCTTGCCCCGCAGGGAGGTCTCCACATCCTGGGAAAAGGAGATCTCCTGGGAGGGAGAGGTGCCCGAGCCGTAGCTGGCCAGGCGAACGAACTCGATTTCCGTGTTGAGCTCCAGGCGACGGATGAGATCGGCGAAGAAGACGAAGGCCCCCTTGAGCACGCAGACGAGGACCACGGGCTCGCGCACCGCCCCGTAGCTCTCGGAGATCTCCCCGGCCACCCGGGCCACCTCCCGGCTCACCTGTTCGGAGGTGAAAACGCACTCCAGCTTGTGTTCGCAACCCGTTTTTGCCTCGCCGCGCTGCATTCCGCATCTCCTCCGGCTTCCCCGCGCGGCCTGCGGGGCTAGAGATCCATGAGCATGGCCACTTCATCACAGCTGTCGGGGAACTTGGGACAGCTCAAGCAGTCCGCCCACACCTTCTGGGGCAGCTGTTCCTTGTCCACCTCCTGAAAGCCCATGGAGGCGAAAAAGGTCGTTTTGTAGGTCAGGGTGAACACGCGGTAGATGCCCAGGGTGATCGCCTCGCTCAAGCAGGTGTCCACCAGGCGCCGTCCCCAGCCCTGTCCCTGGGCCTCCTCCACGACCACCAGGGAGCGGATCTCAGCCAGGTTCTCCCAGGTGATGCTCAGGGAGCAGAACCCCTTGAGCCGCGCGTCCCCGTTGTCCACAAGCACGAAGAAGTCGCGGAGGTGCTTGTACAGCTCGCTGTAGGACCTGGGCAACAGCGCTCCATGGCGAGAGGACTGCAGCAGCAGGGGATGAATCGAGGCCACATCCTGGATGGTCGCCTTGCGCAGATAGAGCATATCCCTTCTCGGTGCCTCTCCCCAGCTCCGAACTCCGATGAGTTCGTTACTTTCCTTCGGCCCGTCCCTCCTCCAGGAGCCGCTCCACCACATCCCGAAGCTCGCCTTCGGGGACGTATCCGTGCGTGCTGAACTGCTTGCGGCCCTGCCCGTCGTAGATGATCGTCTTGGGCACTCCGGTCACCCCGAAGGAGGAGGCCACCCCCCCGCCCGCCATGTAGACGGGATAGGCGGGCTCGTATTCCTCCAGAAAGCGCGCCAGCTGGCCCTCGTTATCATCCATGGAAATCCCCAGCAAGTCCAGCTCCTTTCGGGGATACTCCCGCCACATCCGGGACAGGACGTCGATCTCCCTGCGGCAGGAGGAGCACCAGCTGGCCCAAAAATGCACCAGCACCAGCTTGCCCCGGGACCGCGCCACGCGGCTCATGAGCTCTCCCTGCCCCACGCGCTCGATCCCGGCGGCTGACGCCGGGCAGTGGACTGCCAGAAACAGCGCGCAGGCCAGAAGCAGGCCGAGCCCGATCCGTCGCGGGCGGGACGCGCGATCAAGAATGCCCCTTGAAGGATTGAAATCCACTGTCATAAGATTTATTCTCTATTTTTGAAGCCGTATTCGGCCGCACGAGGAGCTGTCCGTTTTTATCCGGCACCGCTTTCCGGGCGTATTCCTTGGCTCGGGCCCGAGTCCCGCTCGAGCGAAAGCCTCCCCTCTGCTGACCGCAGCCTTGTCCGGAGGCGAAAAAAAGTCAACACCCGGTCCGGACGAACAGGAGCCCCTTTTCGGCGGGCCCGGCAGGAGCCGGGCATGGCGCCGAATGCTTCCGCTCCTCTGGTGCCGGGCAACCACCCGGACGCAAGCCGGATCACCGCACGGGCCGGGCCGGAGCCCGCCAGCCCCTCTCCTCGACCCGTCCGCAACGCCTCGTTTTTTTCATTTGTCAGACCGCGGCTTGGCACAAGCCGCACAAGAATGCGACTATCGCAATCCAAGATTTATGAGCCAAAAAGACCAAAGCAGCCAACGCAAGGACGCCAACGGGGACGAGCCCAGCCCCGAGACGGAATTCGAAGAGGCCGCCGAGCTCGCTGAGGACATCTCCGCCGGCACGGAGGAGACCCCGGTGCAGATCAAGGGGAATCTGCCCCTTCCCAAGCCGGACTCGCATCCCAGCACCAGGGACGCCCTCAATCAGTACCTGCAGGAGATCAACCGGTTCCCCACCCTGGCCCCGGAGGAAGAATACGAGCTCGCGCGGCGCGTGCGGGAGAACAACGATCAGGACGCCGCCTTCC
>CAYFSD010000168.1:0-4939 GCA_964345705.1 uncultured Desulfohalobiaceae bacterium | reverse complement strand
CCTCCATGCGGCGCGCTCCGGGAAAATTGGACGTTCTCCCAGGCAAGGAGCAAAAAAGGGTCCAGAGCGAATGCGCCGGCTTGTTCCCTTTTTCCGAGCTATCCGTCTCCCTGGTTCTCCCGGGAGCCCTGCGATTCGCAACCGGAGAGAGTGGCTTGCCCGCCCTCCTCGGACTTGGCCTCCTCCCAGAGACGATCCTTCTCCCCCATGTCCAGCTGTTCCCAGTCCAGGCCCCTCTCCGCGGCAATCCAAAGGGCCCGGTCGAAGCGGCGGAGGAATTTCTCGTTGGCCCGATGCAGGGCGGCATTGGCCTTGACCCCCTTGCGACGCCCCTGCTCCACCAGGCTGAAAAGCAGATCCCCGAGCTCCTCCTCCTTGCGGGAGTGGTCGGCGCAGCTCCGCACCTCCTGCCATTCCCCCCATTCCCTGAGCAGGGCCCTGTCCTGCTCCTCGTCGGATTCCCAGGTGAAGCCGCTCTTCTCCGCCTTGGAGTGGATGCGGTAGGCCTTGGGCAAGGGCGGAAGGGACCGGGGCAGGGAGGCCATTTTCCGGGCATGCTTGTGCGTTCCCGAGGGGGAGTCCTCTTCCTCGGCCTTGATCCGCTCCCAGGTCCGCATCAGCTCCTCGCGGGTGGAAAAGCTTTGCTCCCCGAAAACGTGGGGATGGCGCCGCTTCATCTTCGCCGCGCTGGCCTCCCAGGCCTGCTGCAGATCGATCCCTGATTCGCGGGAGAGAAGCTCTGCCAGAAAAAAAAGCAGAAAGGAGACATCCCCCAGCTCATCGCGGATCTCTTCCTCCTTCCCGGAGCGGACGGCGTCCACGAGCTCGAAGACCTCCTCCACCATGTATTCGCACAGGGAATGGGGCGTCTGCTCCCTGTCCCAGGGACATCCCTCGGGACCGAGCAGGTGATGCAGCACGCTCAAAACGGGTTCCGGATCGGGGCGCGTCACGTCAGGAATCTCCTTCTTTTTGCCCATCAAGCCAGAGGGAGAGATCGCTGTCCTGCCAGGCTTCCTGCAAGTCCTCGGCGATCTCGTAGAATTTTTCCTTGTAATCCTCTGGGACATAGGAGGACATTTCTCCGCTGATGCGGATCACATAGGGCGCGACCCTGGAAGTGCGCAACACCTTTGCGTCCTGGGTGAAAACGGTCATCAGGAGCAGAACGGTCACCGCACAGAGCAAGATCCCTTTGACCACACCCAGGAATCCTCCTCCCAGCCGGTCCAACCAGCCCAGCATAAAGGCCTGCAGGGTGTAGCGAACCACGGTCCCCACAAAGAGGACAGCGAGAAAAATGGCGAAGAAGAGCAGGACATAGGAGACCGTGGTCGCAATCTGTGCCTCGGGGACAATGGGCAGCAGCCGGTCCCGGACTGGCTCGAACCACTGCGAGGCACCGAGGAAGGCCAAGGCGAGGCCAAGAATGAAGGTGACCTCCTTGATCAACCCCCTCAGAATCCCCCGAAAGAAGGACAGGATGATAATGACGAGGAATATGCCGTCCAGGATGTTCATTGCCCCGTATCCCGGTCTTCAGGTCCCGATCTCCTCAAGTCGCTCCCTGGAGGAGCAAGATAGCACAAAGCCAGAGGAAAACAAGCCGCGCTCCGGCCCTTGACACCCGCGAAGCCAATACATACTTTTATCTTTCAAATCTTGCCTCAAAGGAGAAGCGGTTATGGCACTCGAGGTGAAGCTCGCAAAACTCGTCAGCGGCGATATGGTTCTGGGAAAATGGGATGCCCAGGAGAACAAGATCAAGGATCCCGCCTCGCTGCAGACCATCCCCACGCAGCAGGGCGGCGTGCAAATGGCCCTGCTGCCCTTCGGCTATCCCTTCGATTCCGAGCTCCACGGGGAGATCTCGGCGGAGCACGTGCTCTACTGGTACAAGAGCGTTCCCGAGGATCTGACCAACAAGTACTGGGAAGCCAGCAGCAACATCTCCATCTCCTCCTCCGGCGATCTGGAGAACCTGCAGAACATGGCCGGCGGCAAAGGACAGGGAGGAGGCATTACCGACATCGGAGACCTGCTCAAATAACCCCACCCGCGTCCGTAATCCCAGCGCGGCGGCTCCCTTGAGCCGCCGCATCCGGCGCTAGCCCAGTTGATTTCTATGCGGGAGCTACTGCCCTACTTCGTCCATCCCGGCCACTATCTGGGCACGGAGATCAACTCCGTGCACAAGGATCCGCGGACCGTCTCCCTGCGTCTGGGACTGGCCTTCCCCGACCTGTACGAGGTGGGCATGTCCTACACCGGCCAGCGGATCCTCTACCACCAGCTCAACAAGCGGCCGGAGTTATGGGCCGAGCGCGTCTTCGTTCCGGATGCGGAGGTGGCCCGGGTCCTCGCCGACAACAGGGCCCCCCTCTGCACCCTGGAATCGGATACCCCCCTATCCGGGCTGGACGCCCTCGGATTCAGCCTGACCCACGAGCTCAGCTTCACCAGCCTGCTCTATATCCTCGACCTGGGCGGCATCCCCTTCCGGGCGGCCGACCGCGGAGAGGAGCATCCGCTGATCCTGGCCGGCGGGGACGCGATGTACAATCCCGAGCCGGTGGCTCCCTTCCTGGACGCCGCCCTCATCGGAGACGGAGAGCAGGCGATCCTGGAGCTCTCGGATCTCATGCTCCGGGGCAGGGAAGAGGGCTGGAGCAGGCCCGAGCTCCTGGAGGCCATGAGCCGGATCACCGGGGTCTATGTCCCCTCCCTGTTCCGGGACGCGGGTCATGGGCCGCCCCGGCCGCTCGGAGCCGCCGAGCGCGTGGAGAAGCGCCTGGAGGCCGAGCTGGACCCGGACCGTTTCCCCGCGGCCCAGATCGTTCCCCTGGGCAGGGCGGTGCATGACAGGCTGAACGTGGAGATCGCCAGGGGCTGCACCAGGGGCTGCCGCTTCTGTCAGGCCGGCATGACCGGACGACCCGTCCGGGAGCGCTCCCTGGAGCAGATCCGCTCCCTTCTGGAACAGGGCCTGGAGGCCACCGGATACGAAGATGTCTCCTTCCTTTCCCTCTCCAGCGGGGACTTTTCCCAGCTGGAGCGGCTCTTTCGAGAGAGCTTCTCCCTGTGCCGGGAAAAGCGGGTGAGCATCTCCCTGCCCTCCCTGCGGGCCGGCTCCGTCAATCAGTCCCTCATGCAGATGCTGGCCTCCCTGCGCAGGACCGGGATCACCCTGGCCCCGGAAGCCGGCAGCCAGAGGCTGCGCGACGCGATCAACAAGGGGATCTCCGAAGAGGACATCCTGCGCCACACGGAAGAACACTTTCAGCTCGGCTGGCGCAACGTCAAGCTCTATTTCATGATCGGCCTGCCCGGGGAAACATGGCAGGATCTGGAGGCCATTCTGCAGCTCTGCCGGCGGATCGAGCAGACCGCGCCAGGAAAAAACAAGCCGAATATCACGGCCTCCGTGGCGCCCTTCGTTCCCAAGCCCCATACCCCTTTCCAGTGGGAGCGCCAGGATAGCGTGGAGGAGTCCCGGGAGAAGATCGATTATCTCCTGCGGCAGTTCAAGCCGTACAAACGGCTCACCCTGCGCTGGCAGGATCCCCGCATGAGTTGGCTGGAAGGGGTTTTCTCCCGGGGCGACCGCTCCCTGGCTCCGGTCCTGGAACAGGCCTATCGGGACGGGGATGTGCTGACCAGCTGGTCGGACCGCTTTTCCGTTACGACCTGGAGCCGGGCCTTCCAGGCCACCGGCGTGGATCCCCAGCCCTTCCTGGCGGCCCGGGAGGTGGACTCCCACCTGCCCTGGGATCATATCGAAACAGGGGTGAGCAAGCGCTTCCTCCTCCGGGAGCTGGAAAGGGCCCGCCGGGAGAAAACCACTCCCGACTGCCGAGTGAACGAGTGCCACAACTGCGGGGTGTGCACCAGCAGCCCGGCAGGGAGCGGCCTCCGGAAGCAGGCGGAGGACAAGGCGATTCAGCCGGTCCTGAATCCGGCTGAGAGCCACGCGGACGCTTTCGGGTCCCAGGCCCCGGAGGCGGATACGGAGAGCTCTCGGAAAGGCGCTCAGTTCCGTCTGTGGTTCGAGAAGAAAGGTCCGGCCAAGTATCTGAGCCAGCTCGATCTGCAGTCCGTGCTGGAACGAGCCATGCGCAAGGCCGGCGTCCCCCTGAGCTTCAGCCAGGGCTATCATCCCGCCCCCAGGCTTTCCTTTGCCCGCGCCCTTCCCGTCGGCGTGGACAGCACCTGCGAATGGTGCCACGTGCTTCTGCGCAGCGAATCCCCGGACCCGGAATGGAGGCGCGAAATCAACGCTTGCCTGCCGCAGGGGCTTCGCCTCACCCAAACGGAAAGGATCCCCCTGAAGGACAAGCCAAAGCCCTCCTCCAGCGAGGCCTTTGAGGTAACCTATCACCAGAACGGCCCCTGCCGTGAGGAATTCGTCCATGCCTGGCACGAGGCGATGCAAAGCGCCTCCCTCCCCCTTCGCAAACGAACCAAGAAGGGCGGGGAAAAGACAGTCGACGCCCGCCAGGCCCTGGCCGAGGTACGGGACGCGGGCCCGGGGCAGATCCGCTTCACCTGCGACTGGTCCATGGTCTACGTCAATCCCCTGGAGCTGGTGCGCTTGATCACCCCGCAAGCCCGAGCGGACTCCTTTTCTCTGTGCAAAGTGGATCCCGATCCCGGACGGCAGCAACAGAGCCATAGCGACCTCTGATCCCGCCTCCCCCTTTCCTCCGCAATCGCACCCGGATCGAACCGGATGACTCCGGAGCCCGCTCCTTTTTGCCCGGGCATGGCCTCGCGGCCGTGCCTTGCCAGAGACAGCGGCTCATGATACAAGCCAATGAGGCACGATGCCGCGTACAATCCCGCTTTAACCCCTGATATGGCCGGTGTCCGCCGACTGGAGTCGTGGACAGTGATTCGCCGGAATGGGGCGAAAGCGGAGCAATATGCCAGCCTCACCCGC
>CAYFSD010000167.1:0-4941 GCA_964345705.1 uncultured Desulfohalobiaceae bacterium | reverse complement strand
GGGGACCTATTCAGAGCCGATGGCCAGTTGATTCAAAAACCCCGTGCCCGTGGACGGATCCATGTGTTGAATAGTTACCAAAAGATAAAGAGCATGCGGGGAATTCGAAGATCCAGAGCCGAAGATGAAGGATTCACACCAAGCCGTAGCCGAGCCGGAGTCGCGATGCTGCAACGTTGCATTAATGCGACTCAAGAGCGCTGACTGCGTCGCACAAGGACACCTGCAATCGGCCCTGCCTTGGCATGCTCTTGCTGGATAGGCATATTCTCCAAGACGAAATGTCTGGCACAAAGGTTGCAAGTATCACACAAAAGGACAACCCATCTCCAAAAAGGAGGTATGCGCTATGCCAGGAGGAAACGGAACAGGACCAACGGGATTCGGCCCCATGACTGGACGAGCGGCCGGCTTTTGCGCCGGATTCGGCAGGCCCGGATTCATGACTCCCGGCCCCGGCAAGGGGATGGGATTTGGCTTCCGCGGCGGGGGACGCAGGCGCAGAGGTGCCTGGTGCGCTCCCTGGGCCGCTCCGGGAGCCGCATGGCAGTCCTGGGGTCCCCAGGCCGCGGGTTTCGCCGGACCGACCCGTCAGCAGGAGCGGGAGATGCTCCAGGACCAGATCCAGCACATGGAGAACACACTCTCCGAGCTCAGGCAGCGCTTGACCGAGCTCGAGGCCGAAAAACAGCAGGGGAGCCAGGAATAGGCTCTTGAAAAGCTCCGCAAGCCCTCCGAACGGATCCATGTTCGGGGGGCTCTTCTTTTTTTGAACAGGACGCAACCGATGGTATCCCTTGCGAGCCGCTCCAAGTGAATCAACACCTGGAAATGGCCCGCATTCCGGGATCGAGTCACCAGCTCCCGTATTCCGTTTGCGCGTTGCTCCCTGACCCGAGTGGACTTTGCCCCTCGACGTGAAAAGAGCTCCATGCTAGACAAGGGCATTACGCTCGGACACCGAAGTCCTTCCCTTGCCAGGGTAGGGCCTTGCTTCGAGCAAAGCAATGAGTATTTCGTATTCAACGTGTTGATCCGACAGCTCCTTTTTTCGTCGAAAAGAAGCTTGATCCGCGTTCTTGTACCAGGCTCGCCAAGAGGAAGACGCATCTCTTCGAACGACGTCAATGATCATGGAGGCCCCTATGATCGTGGCTCAGAGGAAGCCCCTTCAGGAAATCATGGACTCCGTCAGCGACTACAGCAAAGTCCTGACCATCGGTTGCGGTACATGTGTAGCGGTTTGTCTGGCCGGAGGCGCCCAGGAGGTTTCCACGCTGAACTGGGAGCTCTCCGCGGCTCGAAGCCTGCAGGATCGTCCGCTGGAGCTCGGAGCGGCAACTGTCACCAGACAGTGCGATCACGAGTTTCTCGAAGAGCTCGACGCCCTGGTCCCCGAATACGAGGCGCTGCTTTCCATGGCCTGCGGCGTGGGGATTCAGTTCATGGCGGAGCGCTATCCGGACAAGCCCGTTCTGCCCGCCGTGGATACGTCCGGCATGAGCGGCAACAGGGCTGTTGGATGGTACGAGGAGCGCTGCAGAGGGTGCGGACGGTGCGTGCTGGCCTACACAGCGGGAATCTGCCCCATCACCATGTGCGCCAAGGGGCTCCTCAACGGCCCCTGCGGTGGAACGAACGGACAGTACTGCGAAACCAATCCGGACCAGCCCTGCGCCTGGCACACGATTTACCACCGACTCGCCCAGCAGGGAAGGCTGAAAAACATCCTGGACTATCACCCCCCTCAGGAATGGCACAACCAGGTTCCCCGAACCCTTATTCAGCCCGGATACGGTCACGAAAACGAGGACGCGGAAACCGCCTAAAGGAGTAAACACCGTGTCTGGAAACACCATTGCCATCATCGGAGGCGGCGTCGCCGGAATCACTGCTGCTCTCGAGCTGAGCCAGCACGACGTGAGCATCCACCTTATCGAGAAAAGCCCCTTTCTCGGGGGACACGCCATTCACTACAGCTGCAAGGCCAACGGAACATGCGTGAGATGCAATGCCTGTCTCGTGGAAGAGCAGCTGAAGCGGCTCAATGAAGCCGAAAACGTGCATATCCACCTCGCCTCCCAGATCCAGGGGATCGAGAAAAGCGGGGGCTCCTACCGGCTGCAGACCACGCAATCCCCCCTTTTCGAGAGCGAGGAGGAACAAAGGGCCCTCAGATCCCTTGCGGAGACGGAAAACTGGAAACACATCATTCAACGCGGTCCCTCCAAGAACAACAAGCCGCTCTATGCCCTGGACTGGAGCCGGCTGGAGGGCGAATCGCGGCAGAGCCTGACGGACTCCGAGATCGCTGGGCAACTGGACCTGAGCCGGACGGAGCGAAGCGAGCTGATACAGGCCGAGGCCATCATACTGGCCAGCGGATTTCAGCCCTTTGATCCTTACCGCATAGGGACCTACAACTGCTCCGGCCTGGAGAACGTGGTCTCCGCCCTGGACCTGGAAAAGATCCGCAAATCCAGCGGGTACCACCTGCGCCCCTCGGATGGCGAACCCCCCCGAAAAGTGGCCTTCGTTCAGTGCGTGGGCAGCAGGAATGAGGCATACGGCAATCTCTGGTGCTCACGGGTCTGCTGCCCCTACGCTTTGAGAATGGCCCGGGCGATGCGCTACGAAGAGCCCGAAACAGCGATCACGTTTTTCTACATGGATATCCAGAACTGCGACAGGGATCCGAAGAAGAGCCTGGACGCCTATCGCTCCAGCTTCCGGTTTGTCCGGATGATGCCCGTGGACATCCTGTCCGGGGAGAACGATTCCGTGCGCATCAGATACATGGGCGAAGGGGAGTCCATCGAGCAGGAGCCCTTCGACATGGTCGTTCTTTCCGTGGGCATGGAACCCGGTCCGGAGAACGAAGCGCTCGCCGGCATGCTCGGTATCGAGCTGAACCGATACGGATTCTTCCGCCCCGCATCCGACGGGGAAAGCGACCTCGAGGGGAGCGGCATCTTCCCGGCCGGAGCGGCAACCGGACCGAAGGATATCGCCGAAAGCATGGAACAGGCCAAGGAAGCGGCCAAGGATCTTTTGACCTATCTCAGCCTGCAGGAGAAGAAAGGCGATGGACATGAGCGGACCCTCGATTTCCACACAGGTGCTGATCATCGGAACGGGGTGGACAGGACTCACCGCAGCCCGTGAGATGTCGGATTTTGGCTTCAGCGTCCTCCTTGTCCAAGGGGACGGATCACAAGGGCAGCACAAGGACGGCGGATCTGTCGAACCAAGCCGTCCCGCGCCCGAACAGGAGCTGCAAGAGGAGCTCAGCGGGATCACGCAGAGAGATGGCGTTCGCTTGCTCTCCGGAGCCCGGCTGGTCGGGTGCAGCGGAACGATCGGGGACTTTGTCCTCCATCTGGAATCCGAGGATCGGACCTTCGAGGAGCGAGCCGGCGCCGTGGTCCTGGCCACGGAAACGCGTGCCGTTCCGCTTTTCGAGAGTTACGGGCTGGCCGGGGCGGACAACGCGATGACCCTGTCCCGCCTGGAAAGCATTCTCGCTTCGGAGACAGGGGATCCGA
The DNA here is from genome assembly GCA_964345705.1 of uncultured Desulfohalobiaceae bacterium. Taxonomy (GTDB): domain Bacteria; phylum Desulfobacterota; class Desulfovibrionia; order Desulfovibrionales; family Desulfothermaceae; genus JAIPDU01. Next base: position 1,396 of record CAYFSD010000167.1, on the reverse strand, counting down.
GCAACGCCCTCTCCCTGGCGAAGTCGGAACGGATCGCCTTTCTCTCCGGGTTTGCCCAGGAAGGCGATCCGCTGGGCCAGCGCCGAATCCTGAACTGTCTTCTCACGCTTGATGAGCAGGGCTACAGGACCTATTTCTACACCAGGAATCTCAAGGTTGCGGATGAAGGGCTGGAAGAGCTGACCAAGGAGGATCGTCAGCTGGGCAGCACCATTTTCAAGCTCGAGGAGTGGCCGACCATTGATCCCGGGGGGAAATGGATACGTCACCTCGATCCCGTTCTTGAACGCGAGGTTCAGCTGCAGCCGGGCCTGATCGTGCTGGAGGAGAAGCTCCTTCCCAGCCCCGAGAACAGGCGACTGGCAAAGATCCTGAACATCACCGCGCCAGAGGACGGCTTCCTCCAAGAGGAAAACATCCACCGCCTCCCGGTTTACACCAATAAACGAGGCGTATTCGCCGTGGGCTCGGCCCGGAACATCCTGTCCCCCCGCCAGATCCGAAGCGATGCGGCCAATGTCGCCCTGGCCCTGAAGGACGAGCTGCACAACCTCGACGAGGATCTCTACGGAGGCAGGGCCTCCATCGACGAGGATATCTGCTGCTCCTGCCTGACCTGTTACCGCCTCTGCCCGCACGGGGCCATCCATGTCGAGGACAAGCCGGTCATCTCCTCTTTCTCCTGCCAGGGGTGCGGCTTGTGCGCGAGCCAGTGTCCCCAGGAGGCCATCACGGTCGTCGATTCCCGCTGGGACGAGATCAAGCAGTCCGTTTCGGAGAGGCTTCGGGCTTTGAAAGAGGAAGCCCGCTCCCCCAGGATTGTCGCCTATTGCTGCCGCAACTCCGCATACGAGGCGGGCATGGCCGCGTACGCCTTCAATCGGGATCTGCCCTCCGGGCTGGAGGTTGTGGATGTTCCCTGCGCCGGGAGCATCAATCACGACGTTGTCCTGAGCAGCCTCAGGGAGGGCGCCGACGGCCTGCTGGTTCTGGGCTGCCACTCCGGGGCCTGCAAGTCCACACACGGCAATACCTATGCCCAGCACAAGAGCAGCAGGTTGGGGTCCATCCTGGAAGAGGTCGGGCTTTCCAGGGAAAGAATCCGCTTCCGGACCCTGGCGGACAACATGGATGCGGAGTTCGCCAGATACACCCGGGAAATGGAGGAAAGCCTCCTCCGTCTCGGCACGAACCCTCTGGCCTGATCGGATTCCACCCCTCCGGGACGCGCCGGGGAATTCCCCGCAACCGCCCGGGGCTGCTGGAAAGGTCGACGGATGGGTCCACGGAAAAATCGCGTCTCTATTACGGGGCGGGCGCGCCGCGATTTTCGGGGTGTGTGCACCACGGGGCACGGCACCCCGCTCGGCGCGGCGCGCCACCCCGAACGCATGCA
>CAYFSD010000166.1:0-4973 GCA_964345705.1 uncultured Desulfohalobiaceae bacterium | reverse complement strand
GCATTAAACTGTATTTTGGGCAAGATTCAATCTATGAGTTTTGCAACAGGCTCTTAAGACCCTCAAGCTCTGTAACATTCAATCACGAAGGAAGGCCGCCACGGACAGGGCAGATCCAGGGATGCTCCTGGGGCGGAAAGCAGAGGGTCCATTCCCATGGACCGGACCTCTTGTCTGTGGCAGCAGACAGATAACTCCCACCTAAAGAAAAGAGGAGGGCCAGTATGAGAAAGGTTATCGCACTGTTCGCGGCCATGATGCTTCTTCCCATGACCGCGTTTGGAATGCAGAGCATGGACCAGCAGGAGATGAGCGAGGTCACCGGCCAGAGCGGCGTGGCCATCACCATTGACGACGTGGTGCTGCACGAGTCCGCTTCGGAGACATGGTATCAAAACACCTATACCGACGGAGACGGCAATCTGCTTTCCCAGGGCGCAGTCGGTATGGTGGAATCAGGTGAGCAGCTGACCATGGTCAACGCCATTGTCGGATATGATAGTGATGCATTCCAGAATGCTGGAAACTATGGTCTTCAGGGCGAATACTCATTCGATGGCATTGATGCGTATGCTCCTGGGGATGACTTCGTGGCCAGCCCCCTGACCATTAAAGTCGGCCAGTTTGGTGCTCTCGCTGGCGTTGAAGGAACAACCAGCGCCTTCGCCCAAGCCGGACATACTGATGCCACTGGTGTGGTCGTGGGCTTGCCCACCGTGGAAATCCACGAGGACGGCGCTACTGCCATGGAGCTTCTGGTGAGCAACAACGCCAATCCGATAGGCGATACCCGTGATCCTGCCACCGGCGTGAGCTCCTTCGGTACCATCTATACCGGAGAATCGACCATGGCCGTGCTGGACGGCAGGATCGAGATTACCCCGGTGGAGGAGCTGAGCGTAAGGTAATGTTTCATTTTGGGCAGTGTCCCGCAAAGTCGGATACTGCTGATGGAGCTTTCCGCCCCAGGATCATTACTGGATCGTAACCTCCGGGGCAGCCCCCCTGAGAGTGAATCCCGAGGGGAAGGGAGAACATCCCTTCCCCTTTTTTGGTCCGGGCTCCGTCAGTTCATTAAAATTGCGGCGAGCCTGGAATGGAATTTGCTTTTTTGAACTGCGACGCCGAAATAGAGTTTTTTCGGGCAGAAGGATGCCATGGCTGAGCCAGCGGATACGGCGCAGCGCTATTTGTATCCCGGAAAGAGAAAGCGCTCGTCCTTTTTTCGGAGCATAGCCTCGATATTCGCCGCTTGCAGCCGAAAGCCCTCGCTTGGACACAGGCTCGTCGACAGGTCCTTTCAGACCCGCACAACAAGGGGGCACGCCATGCTCGCGAACCGCTTCCTTATCCCTCTTTTCTTGTTTTTTCTTCTCGCTCCACCAAGTGCCCATTCCATGGAACCCATGGACGAGGCGGAAATGGAGAAGGTTCACGGCAGATCCGGGATCGCCATGGCGCTGAACAACGCCACTGTGTACACGGAGAGGGATGAATTTAGCTATCAGGACACCTCCAATGCCAGCAACAGGATCCGGTTCGCGGATTCCACCTCCTTTTCCAGACTCAACTCTCTAGCACCGCTAACTCTGCAAATCCTGGAAAACGAGCACGAACTGATCCTGGTGGCGCTGGAGGCTCTGGCGGGGGATGGGGACAGCGCCTGGGACATGGATCTCTCCCACAATGCTACAGATTTCGACTTTGCCGGGAAGGATCTGGGTAGCATGCATCTGGAGGGTGTGAGCTCGGAGGAATTCGCGCTGTACACCACGCCAAGCGAAGCCCTGGATGGCGTGGACCGCAGCGGCATCGCCCTGCAGCTGGAGACCAGGACCGAGGTGCAGGAGTTCCTTTGGAGCTATCAAAGCGGAGACAGCAATACCGACGCGTTCCGCCTGGGAGGCATCCATCTGGCCGGTTCCTTCGACAACGGGGAGCCCCAGGGACTTTTCTCCATTGGGGAACTTGACCCCTACGATGAATCTGGGGTGGAGCTCGATCCGGCCATGATTCAGGTGCAACAGAACGATGAGGGGCAGGCCTTTGTGCGCATGAACCTGCCCATGCAGGGCAGCCTGCGCGTGCAGGACGTGGAGGTGGGAAGCCAGGACAATCTGGGCCCCATCCGGGTGGAGGGCATGGATGTGCACCATCTGCAGCTGGACTTCAAGCCCTTTCAGGAATAGCCGAGCCCATGTTTTCCCGTGGGGGTTGCTATGCTTCTCCCGGTCTTATTGCCCTTATTTCGAGAGCATGCACCATCCTCTTTCCGTTCCCCCTTTCAGGTCCATTCTTCATCCACAGATGAGAGACATCCTCTCCATATACACAGACACAGAGCACCACTCAGATCAAAGCATGAAGGAGGTCTCATGAGAAAGAGCCTTGTCTCCCGCCGCGCCCTCTGGATTATTTTTGCGGTTGTGCTCTGCTTCCTTGGGCTCATCGCTTTTCACCCCGCGGCAGCGGAGAATGCCGAGGAGCGCTCCTTCGAGGAAAGCGTGGAGCACCTCGCTACCATCCCCAAAAACGCCTCCATTGTTTCCGAATCAGTGACCGCGCGCCCGGGTCAGGGAAAGATGGCCTATGTAACCCAGCAGGAGCAAGGCTTCAGGGTCTGCCTGAACGGAGAGTGCTCGTCTCGTGTGGATAAGGTCGCCCAGGGCATGCCCCTTCTCAGCCCCAATGGCGAGCACTGGGCGGCCATGGTGCAGAAGGACGGGGAAGTGCGGCTCATGCTCAACGGCCAGATGAGCGATGCCTATGACTTGATCCACGACGTGGCCTTCAGCCCGGACTCCATGCAGCTCGCCTACATCGCGCAGAAGGGCGAGGAATTCTTCGTCCACGTTAATCGGGAGCGGCACGACTCCTATGCCGTGATCGATGCCCGGCAGGGGCTGATGTACAGCAGCGACTCCGAGCACCTGGCCTATGTGGCCAGCCCGGAGGAGAAGAATTGGCACTTGGTTCTGGATGGCGAGCCGGGGCCGCAATACCAGCGGATCAAGCACGTGACCTTCAGCCCGGATTCGAGCCGGCTGGTGTATGCGGCGAAGATCCAGGGCAAGTGGCACATCGTGGAGGACGGGGAGACGGGCCCCGGCTTTCAGGAGATCAAGCGCGTGGCCTTCAGTCCGGATTCCGCGAGCCTGGCCTATATCGCTAAGGCCGAGGACGGGGACCTGGTGGTACGGGACGGGGAAAAGTCGCAAACCTTTGACGCGGTGACCGGAGAGCTTGTGTTTTCTTCGGACGGGGAACGCCTGGCCTATTCCGTTGCCGAGCGGGTAGGGGACGAAGTGCGCATGCGAGTGGTGGTGGACGGAGAGGCCGGTCCTGCTTTCGAGAAGGTGGGGGCCTATCTCTTTTCCCCGGACGGGGAGGAGTACGCGTACATGGCTGTGGAGGAGGGCAAGGGGCTGATCGTGCACAACGGCCAAAAGCAGGAGAAATACGACTCCGTAGGGATTCCTGTGTTCTCTCCGGAAACAGGCCATCTGGCCTATTCCGTTTTTCAAAACGGAACATGGAGCGTCCAGAAGGACGGTGAAACAGGCCCGGGATTCGACTCGGTCAATCATCCCTCCTTCAGCGCGAGCGGCACGAGCATGGCCTATCTGGCCAGACAAGGCCCCCTGTATGAGGTGGTCAAGGACCAGGAGATCCTGGGGACCTACAAATGGGCCGGGCTCCTGCGGTTCAGCCCTGAGGGCGATCACCTGGCCTACGCCGCGGCGAAAAAGGCGAAACAGTCCGTTCTCTGTATCGACGGCCAAGAAGGCGGGGAGGAATTCTTTAGCTTCATGCGCGGAAGCCATCTGGAGTTCACATCGGAAAATACGGTGCAGGGCATCGCCATGCGGAAGAAAGGCAGGGCGTTCTATCTCATCCGGGCCGAGCTGACGAATTGATTCCTCACGGAAGCTCTTGCTCAAATACCGGGGAAAGGGGAGAGCCGACGGAAGCGGAAAAGACGATGTTGCACTGCTCCAAAATCATGTTTGCATTTATCTCATATTTTTTGGTAGGAAAAACGTGATTATCATTTACCGGTCGGAAAGTAAAAGGCAGGCGCTCGCGCCTCCCAGGATGCCTCTCCCCCGGAGCGCATTGCCCAGTGATCACCATATAGAGACTTTGAGGCAACAAGGAAACACTGTATGCACATCCTGGTCGCGTTCCTTTTGGGGACGGCACTGATCGCCGGATTCAATACCCTGCACGAAAAACCGGAGAATCACTTCTACACAGTGCTGGATTCCCGGGACCAAGTGATGGTGGACACCTACATGGAAACAGCGCAAGAAATCAATGAACGCCATCTGGTGATGCAGGAGCTGGACTACAGCTGCGGAGCGGCCACCCTGGCGACCCTGCTCAACTACCACCTGGGCGAGAACCTGACAGAGAGCCAGGTGATTCACGGGTTGTTCACCTATGGCGATGTGGAGGCCATCGAGAAGAGGCGCGCCTTTTCCATGCTGGATATGAAGCGATTTGTCGATGCCCTGGGGTACGAAGGGCAGGGATTTCGGGCCGACATGCAGGACCTTGAAGAGCTGGAGGTCCCTGTGGTCCTGCCCATCGAGCTCTTCGGATATCAGCACTTTGTTGTTTTCCGGGGCATCAAGAACGGCAGGGTGTTTTTGGCCGATCCCTGGAGAGGGCATTCCTCCTATACCAGGGAAGCCTTCGAGGATATGTGGTACGAGCATGTTCTGTTCATGGTGGACCCCCAAAAGCGCCACACCATGGGCCTGTTGAGCCTGAGCCGGGAGGACTTGCGCTATATCACCCCGCAGGAGGAGAGATGGTTCCTCTTTCCTCCGGGGCCGGACCGCGTTTCCGTTCCTCCCATGCGAAAACACAAATGGCTGGAGCAGGAAGGGCAGCCCTATAAACAATAGCAGGGCGTTGAAAATCTTCCAATTGCGGCGTTGCTTCAAAAAGTTCAAACTCTCACGTAG
>CAYFSD010000165.1:0-5067 GCA_964345705.1 uncultured Desulfohalobiaceae bacterium | reverse complement strand
GTCCAGCCCGGGCTCCATGAGCATGGTGCTGACTCCGGTCACCACCTCCCCATTGAGCAGGGCCCGCTGAATCGGTGCGGCGCCTCGATAGCGGGGCAGCAGGGAGGCATGAAGGTTGATCGCTCCCAGCCGCGGGGCATCGAGGACGGTCTGGGGCAGGATCAGGCCGTATGCGGCCACAGCCAGCGCGTCCGGAGCGAGCCGCTGCAGCTCCTTTGTGCTGGTGTCATCCAGCTTTTCCGGTTGATATACGGGAATTCCCCGTTGCCGGGCCAGCTTCTTCACCGGTGGCTGAAGGCGCTTCCTGCCCCGTCCACCCAGCCGGTCCGGCTGGGTGAACACGGCCGCCACCTCCATCCCCTCCGCGGCGAGGAGGCGATCCAGGATGAGGGCGGCAAAATCCGGCGTTCCCAGGAAGACGATGCGAACCGCGGTCATTTGGCCTGGCTCAGCTTCTTCATTTTCCTCTCGTACATCTGCCGCTTGAGCCGCCCCACCTTGTCCACGAGGAGCTCCCCTTCCAGATGATCGATCTCGTGCTGCAGACAGCAGGCGAGCAGCCCGCTCGCCTGCATCTGTCGAATGGAGCCATCCAGATCGCGCCAGGACACGGTCACTTCCTCGGCCCGCTGGACGCTGCCCTTGAACTCGGGCAGGCTGAGGCAGCCCTCCTCGCTGTCCGTCTCCCCGCTCGCGGCGACGATCTCCGGATTGACCATGACCATCAGGTCCTCACGGTTCTGCGGCCCGCTGATATCTACTGTGATCAGCCGCAGGTTCTCCCCCACCTGGGGAGCGGCCAGGCCGATCCCGCCCTTTTCGTACATGGTTTCTTGCATGTCCCGGGCCAGATCCCTGACCTGCTCCGTGATGCGTTCGATATTCTCGCTCCTCCTGGACAGGACCGATTCGGGGAAGACCTTGATTTCCTTGACCATCTCTTTCCATCCTCGCTCGCGGGGTTGTCTTGTGTTTCGCACTCTGGCCCGGAATCCCCTTCCGGGTCCTTCCGAAATTGTGCACCCAAGGGGCGATCGGGCGCAAGGGCCGCACCCTTCACCCATTCGGCCAATGGGTGAAGGGCTGATGTCGCGCTATTGGGACTCCTGCTTGGCCTTCTCCCGCAAGCGGATCCCCGCATCGCGGAGCTGTTCCCGCGTCACCCCCGTGGGCGCCCCGGTCATGAGGCAGGTGCCCTTCTGGGTCTTGGGAAAGGGAATCACATCGCGGATGGAGGAGGACCCGGTCAGGATCATGGCGATGCGATCGAAGCCGAAGGCGATCCCGCCATGGGGCGGGGCGCCGTAATCCATGGCCTCCGCGAGGAAGCCGAACTTGGCCTGGGCGTCCTCGGGGTCGAAGCCCAGGGCCCTGAACATGGCCATCTGGGTCTGCCGCCTGTGGATGCGGATGGAGCCGCCGCCGATCTCCGTGCCGTTGAGTACCAGGTCGTAGGCCCTGGCCCGCACGGTTTCCGGGGCCTCCTCCAGCCGGTCCGCGTCCTCGCTCTTGGGTGCGGTGAAGGGATGGTGGCAGGCCTGCCAGCGCTTGTCCTCGGGATTCCATTCCAAGAGGGGAAAATCCGTGATCCAGTTCAGGCTGTATTTCCCCTCCGGGATCAGGCCGAAGCGATGGCCCAGGCGCACCCGCAGATTGCCCAGGGAGTCGTTCACCACGTCCGGGGAGGCAGCCTGGAAGAACACGATGTCTCCGGTTTCCAGGCCCAAACGCTCCGTGAGCCCCTGTTTTTCCTGTTCGCTCAGGAACTTGGCGATCGGGGACTGCCACTCGTCGGAGCGCACCTTGATCCAGGCCAGGCCTGTGGCCCCGAAGTCCTTGACGTATTCCGTGTACTCGTCGATCTCCTTGCGGGTCAGCTCGCCCCCCTGGGGCACGCGGAGGGCCTTGACCAGCTCCGCGTTGGCGAAGAGGTTGAATCCGGAGTCGCGCACGATGTCGGTGACCTCCACCAGATGCAGCCCGAAGCGGGTATCCGGTCGGTCCACCCCGTAGCTGGCCAGGGCCTCGTCGTAGGTCATGCGCTGGAAGGGCCGGGCCGGCTCGAACCCCAGCGTCTCGCTCAAGAGGCGGCAGATCATGCGTTCGGAGATGTCCATGACCTGGTCCTCGTCCACGAAGGCCATCTCCATGTCGATCTGGGTGAACTCCGGCTGCCGGTCCGCCCGCAGATCCTCGTCCCGAAAGCAGCGCACGATCTGGTAGTACTTGTCCAGGCCGCCGAACATGAGGAGCTGCTTGAACAGCTGGGGACTCTGGGGCAGGGCGAAGAAATTCCCCTGATGGATCCGGCTGGGCACGAGGAAATCGCGCGCCCCCTCGGGGGTGCTCTTGGTGAGCACCGGGGTCTCCACCTCCAAAAAGCCCTCCTGCTCCAAGAAGCGGCGCACGCTCTGCGCCGCCCGATCCCTGAGCACAATGTTTTGGGTCATGCTGCTGCGCCGCAGATCGAGATAACGGTGCCTGAGGCGGAGGTTCTCCCCGGTGTCGATGCGCTCCTCAATGGGAAAGGGCGGGGTCCTGCTGTTGTTCAGCAGCTTCCACTCCAGGACCACGACCTCGATCTCCCCTGTACGGAGCTTATGATTCTCCATCCCCTCCGGCCGGCTCCGGACCCTGCCCCGGACGGCCAGGACGTATTCCGGACGCAGCACGTGGGCCTGCTCGTGGGCGGTTTGGTTGTGCTCCGGGGAGAAGACCACCTGGGTCAGCCCGTTCCGGTCGCGGAGATCGATGAAGATGAGGCCCCCGTGGTCCCTGCGGAACTGAACCCACCCCATAAGGCAGACCTCCCGGTCCAGATCCTCGCTCGTCAGCTCTCCGCACCCATGGGTCCGCTGCCATCCGTCCAAATCCTGGAGAAGCTCCTGTGAGCTGATTTCGCGCATAGCACGCTATCCTTGCTGTCTGTCGTGTTCCTATTGCCTGACCATATCCGGCAGGGCCGCCGCCTCTTTCTTGAGCTGCTCCCCGGTGGCCATATCCTTGACGCTGAGCAGCCCGCTGTCCAGCTCCTCCTGCCCCAGGAAAATGCAGTAGCGCGCCCCGAGGCGGTCCGCGTGCCGGATCTGGCTCTTCACGCTGCCCGCCTCGCGGCTCATCTCCCCGCTCAGGCCCATGCGGCGCAGATCCTCGCAGATGGTAAGCCCCCGGCTCAGGGCGTTGCTCTGCAATACGGCCAGATAGAAGTCCGTGCTCTCTGGGGGCGGCTCCTCTAGGAGCAGGCTCAGCCGCTCCATGCCGCAGGCGAAGCCGATGGCGGGATGATCCGGGCCGCCCAGCTGACGCACCAGGTCGTCGTAGCGCCCGCCCCCGGCCACCGAGGCCTGCGCCCCGATATTCCCGGACATGACCTCGAAGGTGGTCCGCTGATAGTAGTCCAGCCCGCGCACCAGCCTGCTGTTCACCTCGTAGGCGATCCCCAGCTGCTGCAGCCCGTCCAGGACACTCTCCCAGTGGGCCCGGCACTCGTCGCACAGGCAGTAGAGCATGGACGGGGCACCGCTCATGATCTTCTGACACTCCGGCTGCTTGCAGTCCAGAAGGCGCAAGGGATTCCTGTGCTGCCTCTCGCGACAGTCGCTGCAGAAGCCGCTCTCGTCGGTGCCCGCCAGAAACTCCCGCAGCTGCTCGGCGTATTCCGGCTGACACTCCCGGCAGCCCAGGCTGTTGATCTGCAGGCTCAGGTCCGCGAGCCCCAGCTCGCTCAAGTAGGCCCAGAGCATGAGGATCATCTCCACGTCGAGCAGGGGGGAGGAGGAGCCGAAGGCCTCGGCGTTGACCTGGTGGAATTGTCGCTGCCGTCCCTTCTGCGGGCGCTCGTAGCGGAACATGGGGCCCAGGGTGAAGACCTTGGTCACCTGCTGGCCCGCATAGAGCTTGTTCTCGATATAGGCCCGTACCGCGCCCGCGGTTGCCTCGGGGCGCAATGTGACGTATCGTCCCTTCCTGTCGGGGAAGGTGAACATCTCCTTCTGGACCACGTCCGTTTCGCTGCCGATGCTACGGGCAAAGAGCTCGGTTCGCTCCAGCACGGGGAGCCGGAGCTCCCGATAGCCGTAGCGGGAAAAAACCGAATGGGCCGTGTCCTCCATGAAGCGGAACTTCCGGGCCTCCGGGCCCATGATATCGGAAAAGCCGCGTATCTTGCCGATGCTGCTCATGGCCTGTGTCCTCGATGGGGCGATTGAGTTCCAGGGCCGGAGATGAGGCCCTCCCGGGCGAGAGGATTCCGTGACGCGGGCGCTTGGTCCCGAGGCGGATCCGGAGGGTTCCCTTCCTTCCGCCGCCGGCCCGCGACGGACTTCAACTCATTAGATCATGGCACGGAGAATGTCAAAAGCCACTCTTTCGCATATCTTCTCTTCATTGTCCAAATCAACCCTGGAGGCCCCATCGTGCGCGCCGTACTCCTCGCGGGACACAAGGATTCGGGAAAGACCAGGCTCGCGGAAGCCCTGTGCCACAGCTTTCGCGAGATGGGGATCACGGTGGCGGTGGCCAAGTTCAGCCATCACCAGCTTGATCGGGAGGGATCGGACACCCACAGGCTGGCCCGGGCCGCGGACGGAGTCCTCGCCTTCGACCCGGAAAGCTCGTCCCTGACCCTGCCCGGCCAGCGATCCCTTCAGGATCTGCTGCCCCTGATGTCCGCGGAGGTCCTCCTGGTGGAGGGGGGAAAGCACCTCGGGTGTCTGCCGCGGATTATCCTGCCCCGAGAGGGCGACGACCCGGTAGAGCTCGCTCAGGGTCTCGGGCTGGCCCAGTGGCCCGCAGAGCCACCTTCCCGGCTCCCCGGGCTCTCCGACACACGCCAGGCGGCCGGGCTGATCCTGGATCACGGCTTTCTGCTGCCGGATCTCGACTGCGGCGGCTGCGGCCGAAGCGACTGCCGCGAGCTGGCCCGGGAAATCGTCGCCGGGCAGGCGGAAGTGTCCGAATGCACCGCGCTTTCCACCCAGGACATCGAGATCGCGGTCAACGGACGGGCCGTGCCCCTCAACCCCTTTGTCCGCAATCTGCTCCGGAATACCCTCCGGGGCATGCTCT
>CAYFSD010000164.1:0-5077 GCA_964345705.1 uncultured Desulfohalobiaceae bacterium | reverse complement strand
GAGAATCAGGAGGCTGGCCCGTCTGTGCCGCAGGAGCTCGGCAAAGGCCGACAGCAGCACATCGAAGCCCTTCTGCCTGGCCAGGCGACCCACGGCCACAATCCGAGCGGGCTCCGCGCGCGAGAACCAGTCGTTCGTCGGCTCTTCCGCGGCCATGCGATGAAGCTCCGAGGTGATCACCGGATTGGCCAGAACGCTGATTCCGGAGCGGGGAATATTGGTGACTGCCGCCAGATCGTCCGCGACACCGTCGGATACGGCAATGATGCCATCCGCCCAGGGATAGAGCAGGCGCATGGGATAGATGCGCAGGGCCTTTTCCAGACGGGTTTTGCCCTCCAGGGATTGGCTCAGATGCATCCCCAGCCGCAGCACGACCCGAGTGGGGACTTTCGCCATGCGGCGCGCGAGCAATGCCGCTCTGCCTGCGCGATCCTTGGCCGCCAAAAGGGCAACGGGACGCTCGCTGCGCAGGTATCGGGTGAGCCCCGGAACGCTCGTGAGCCAAGTGCGGCAGCCCAGGTTGATTATCCTGGCTCCGGAGGGGATGGAGCCCAGGTGGGCCCCCTTGGCCTTGATCAGGACGAAGTCCACCTCGTATCCTTCCTGGAGAAAGCCGGCGGCGAGATTGCTCACCATTTTCTCCACCCCGCCGTCACCGGAAAAGGAGACGAATACAGCGATTTTTTTCACTTGGGCTCTCCCTCCTTGCTTATTGCGGAAGGGGCAAGTTTGTGGGAAACGGAGCCCGTCCGCGCCTCCTCGCGATATCCTTGCAAAAGGGATTGCCAAAGCGCGTCCTCGAAGGCAAAAAAGGGTGTTGCGCCCCGGATCTTGCGCAGTGAGCGCAGCAGGCGGGCCAGGTTCCGTCGCTTCCCAAATTCCGTTGCCCCGGTCTTGCCGCGGTCGAAATCGAGCAGGTAGACCGCGTCGCGCTCATCGAGCAGGATATTTTCGGCATTGAGGTCGGGGTGCCATACGCCGCGGTTGTGGAACCGAGCGACGGTTGCGCCGATATGGCGCCAGGCTTCCGGGGGAAGCGGGTTGTGTCGCAAGATCTCCGCCAGGGAGCGGGAACCTGGAATCCGTTCCGTGATGAGGGCCGCGCTGTAGAAAAGGGAGCCGACCTCGACCTGGGCCGCGACGGGACGCGGGACAGGGAGCCCCTCCTCGTACATGCGGGCGAGAAGCTCCCATTCCCTCCAGGATCTGGAATTGTCCACACCGAGCCGTATGTAGCGGTCCGAGAGGATCTTTTGCGCCAGGCCCCCGCGGCGGTATTTTCTCAGGACCAGCTCCCTGCCCTGGTAGCGGAAGAAACAGACCATCCCCCGGCCGCTTCCCGTGCCGGTGAGCAGGTCGTTCGCCTCCAGGGTGCGTGGATCGAATAATTGAATCGGGGGCTCATTAAAGAGCGAGGCGTCGAACAGGATCCGCTTTTGCCCCACAAACGCTTGGCAAGGATTGATCCGCAATGCTTCCTCTCCGCTGTGCTCCGGACAGTATCTGTATTCTCCGCCTTTCCGCCATCGGGGATGTGACCCATGTTCTGCCTGTTCTGCGCACACTGCAGCATCACTGGCCGGGCACCTCTCTCACCTGGATTATCGGCAGGACAGAGGCCCCGCTCGTGGAGGATGTCGAAGGGGTGGAGCTCATCGTGGTGGACAAGCAGAAGGGACTCGGGAGCCTTGGGGAGTTGCGCCGCAAGTTCGCCGGCCGCAGCTTCGATGTTTTTTTGCATATGCAGGCCACATGGCGTGCCAATCTCTACAGCCTGGCGGTCAGGGCGCCGATCCGCCTGGGCTTCGACAGGGCCCGGGCCAGGAATCAGCAGTGGATGTTTCGAAACGCGGCGGTGGACTCCAACCCCAGGCAGCACGTGCTCGACGGCTTTCTGGCCTTCCCCGCCGCCATGGGACTGACAGATAGCATATTGCGCTGGAATCTGCCAATACCGCCGTCTGCCCGGGCTTTTGCCAGGGAGCGCATGCCCGGTGGCACGTCCTATTTGGTCATCAATCCCTGTTCCAGTGTCCGGATCCGGAATTTCCGCAACTGGAGCGTGGACTCCTATACCGAGGTCATTGATTACGCCGCCACGCGCTATGGCATGCGAACCGTGTTGACAGGAGGGCCCTCGGCGATGGAAAAGGAATTCGCCGAGGCGATTATTTCCAATACGAAGCATCCGGTTGTCAATCTGGTGGGCGGCACAAGCTTGAAGCAGCTGGCCGCTGTTCTGGAACGCGCCGCCGCGGTCATCGCCCCGGACACGGGTCCGCTGCACATCGCCAACGCGGTGGGCGCCCCTGTTATCGGATTGTACGCCACCTCCAATCCGGAGCGCACAGGTCCCTACCTCAATCGCGACCTCACGGTCAACCGGTATCCGGACGCGGTTCGCGAGGAATTCGGCAAGGAGGTGGAGGAGCTCCCCTGGGGGCAGCGCGTGCGCAATCCCCAGGCCATGAGCCTGATCGGCGTGGAGGATGTGCGGCAAAAGCTGGACGAGGCCTTGCAGCGTGCCCGCGTGAATACTATCCGTTAGCATGCGCTGGCTGGGAATCGGAAAAAGCCCTGCTGGAAAAGAGGCTCGAAAACACCAATTCCGGAGTATCGAAGTGAGAAGATTATTTTCCGGGTTGCTCGGCAGGATCCTGGGAAAGGAAAGGGTCCACGTGAGCGAGTACTATATCCGTCGCATCTGGAACTATTTCCGGCCCTACCTGTTTCGCATCATCGTCGCGATGGTCTCCATGGCCGTGGTCGCGGGATGCACTGCCGCGGCGGCTTTCCTGGTGAAGCCGGTGCTGGACGAGATCTTCATCAACAAGAACCAGCAGGCGCTCATGGTGTTTCCCGTGGTCATCCTCGTGATCTACCTGGTGAAATGCGTTTTCATGGTCCAGCAGGTGTACCAGATGCGCTACGCCTCCCTGCGGGTGCTGGAAGAGGTGCGCAACGACCTCTTCAGCAAGATGGTCCGCCTGCCCATGGCCTTTTTCGAGTACAGCCGGGTGGGAATGCTCATGTCCCGCATCGTTAACGACGTGAACCTATTGCGGCAGAGCATCCCCGAAATGACCATGCTCTTGAGGCATGTCTTCACCATGATCGCCCTGATCGGCGTGGCCTTCTATCGTGATCCCTTCCTGGCTACCTGGGCACTCATCGTTTTGCCCCTGGGCATGTATCCCTTGATCCACTTCGGCCGCAAGCTGCGCAAGCTCACCCGCAAGAAACAGGAAAAGATCGCGGACATTTCCACTCTTCTGCAGGAGAGCTTCAGCGGGATCAAGGAGATCAAGGCCTTTGCCAAGGAAGAGCATGAGGATCGGAGCTTCCAGGGGCATAATCGGAGGCTGGCCCACATCGGCATACGATCCGCGTTGAAGGAGGCTTTGGCGGCTCCGTCCATGGAGATGATCGGAGGCGTGGGCGTGGCCCTGGTCATCTGGTACGGTGGGGGGCAGGTGATCGCCGGCGAGACCACACCGGGGAATTTCTTCTCCTTTCTGACGGCCCTGCTCATGCTCTACGATCCCCTCAAGAAGATCAGCAAGGCCAATGTGAAGATCCAGAAGGCCCTGGCCGGTGCGGAGCGCATCTTCGGCCTCCTGGACTCGGAGGAGATCACCGAGGAGGACAGCGGGAGCGTGGAGCTCGCCTCCCCCCTGGAGCAGCTTTCCTACGAGGGCGTCTGGTTCGCCTATCAACAAACCACGGACTGGGCCCTGCGGGACATTACCCTCGATGTGGCCCCCAAGGAGCGGGTGGCCATCGTCGGTCCCAGCGGAGCGGGCAAGTCGAGCATGGTCCAGCTTCTGCCGCGATTCTATGATCCGCAGCACGGGACGGTGAAAATCAATAACCGGCCCCTTTCCGATTACACCCTGAGCAGCCTGCGCCGGTTCATCGGGATCGTGTCCCAGGAGACGGTGCTCTTCAACATGTCCATCCGGGACAACATCCTCTACGGCATGCAGGATGTGGATTCCTCGCGCCTGGAGGAGGTCTGCCGCATCGCCTCCATCCACGAGCGGATCCTGCAGCTGCCCGAGGGATACGATACCGTTGTCGGCGAGAGGGGAGTTGTCCTCTCCGGAGGCGAGAAGCAGCGCATAACCATCGCCAGGGCCCTGCTCAAGGATCCGCCGCTCTTGATTCTGGACGAGGCCACGAGCGCCCTGGACACCGAATCCGAGCGCGTGGTGCAAAAGGCCTTGGAAAACCTGATGCGGGACAGGACTAGCATCGTCATCGCCCACAGGCTCTCCACCATCCTGAGCGCGGATCGCATCGTGGTCCTGGAGGATGGCGGGATCGTGGACGTGGGCCCGCACAGCGATCTTTTGCAGCGCTGCGAGCTCTACCGCAAGCTGTACCGGATGCAGTTCGGACAGGAGCAGGGGGAGGACGAGGAAGAGCAGGAAGGGCGAACGTGGGAAGAGGAGTAAGGAGGTGATTCTCGTGTCTTCCGCTCAAAGCTTCAATATGGCCTAGATTGGTGAGCTCGGAAACAAGGGAAACAGGTATGTTTTCATCCAGCTTGATATTCATGCGACATCTGGAACCGGCGGTGTGGGAAAGTCGTCTGAGGCTGCTTCCGCAGCGAACATGATGACTGCCTGTATTTGCTCATGCTTTAGTGATGGAAAATCATCAAGAATTTCTTCTGCGGTCGATCCTTCTGCCAAGCTGGCCAGTATGGTGCGGACTGGAATACGCGTTCCGCGAACAACAAGCTCCCCGCCGCAAACATGCTGATCTTTCGCGAAATATTCCCTGAAATCCATAGTAAACTCCAAGGAGAAGGGGCTAGAGGTTAATGGGGCGGTCTTGACTACCAGACGTACACCATTTTCCTCATCCATGATAAATTCCGCAACCCGAACTTTTTTAAGTCCTGCTTCGTATTCTGCGGGATGGGCTCAGTCCTTCCAGAACCCGTACTCCTCTGCATTGATGTTGTGCCGCTTTTCCTGGAGCAGAGTGGAAGTCGGAGTGGGGCCGTAGTCATGTCCCGGCAGGACCATGGTGTCCTCCGGCAGCTCCATGATCCTGCGGATGGAGG
>CAYFSD010000163.1:0-5133 GCA_964345705.1 uncultured Desulfohalobiaceae bacterium | reverse complement strand
GGTCCTGGCGGTCATCTTCGTCCTGCGCTTCGTCTATCTGGGCAGCCTCTAGCAGCTTGGCACGAAAACAACTCTGGCAGGGCGTTGAAAAATTTCAAGTGCAAGGCGCGAAAAAAGTTCAAGCTCGTAGCGTAGTCAGGCTACGTGAGAGTTTGAACTTCTTGAAGCAACGCAGCAATTGGGAGATTTTCAACGTCCTGCTGCTAGGTGAGGAACTCGAACCGCTCCGCGTCGAAAACCCCCCTGTCGCTGATCCTGAGGCTGGGGATGACCAGCAGGGCCATGAAGGAGAGGAGCATGTGCGGGGCGGAGAGCGGGCTCCCCAGCTCCCGGGCCCTGCGGGTCAGGCGCGCGTGGTCCCGTGAAACCTCCGCTCCGGGCCGGTCGCTCATGAGACCGGCCACGGGCAGGGGCAGGATATCCTCCACCCCTCCCCCGACCGCGGCGACGCCTCCCCTGTGCCGCATGACCAGGTCCACCGCTCGGGCCAGGTCGGCGTCGGAGGCGCCCACGGCCACGATGTTGTGCGAATCGTGGGCCACGGAGGAGGCGATCGCCCCCTCCCGCAGGCCGAACCCCCGCACGAATCCCGCGGCCGGGGCGGCCCGGCGGTAGCGATTGACCACCCCGATCTTGAGCACGTCCTCTTCCAAAGAGGGCAGAAGGACATCCCCCTCGCGGGGGAGGCGAACCCACGACGCGCCGGTGATCAGCGAGCCCTCCTCCGCCTCGATCACGGGAAAGGCCTCCCCCGTCCACCGAACCCGAAAGTCCTCGGGCTCCAGGGAGTAGGCGACGAAATTGTTCACCCGCTTCACCTCCCCCTCCGGAAGACGGGCCCTTTCGCCGTCAAAGACGCACTCCCCCTCGATCCAGGTCTGCTCCACCTCCATGCCCTCCAGGTCCCGCACCAGGACGAAGTCCGCCGGGTCGCCCTCCTGCAGAAGGCCCACCTCCAGGCCGTAGTGCCGGACCGGGATCACGCTGCAGGCGCGCAGGACATCCCAGACATCGAAGCCGCTCCCCAGGGCCCGGGCGGCCAGGGCATTGATGTGTCCCTGCTGCAGGTCGTCGGGATGCTTGTCGTCGGAGCAGAACATGATCCGCCCGGGGTGCTTCTGAAGGGCGGGAAGGAGCTCCTCGAAGCCGCGCGCCGCGCTGCCCTCCCGGATGAGAACCCGCATGCCCCGCTCCAGCTTGTCCAGGGCCTCCTCCAGAGAGGCGCACTCGTGGTCCGTGGAGATGCCAGCGGAAATATACTTCGCCGCACGCTCGCCCGTGAGCCCCGGGGCGTGCCCGTCCACCGGCTTGCCCCGTTCCAGGGCGGCCCGGATCTTGGCCATGACCTCGGGGTCCCCGGCGAGTACCCCGGGCCAGTTCATCATCTCCCCCAGGAAGGGGATGTCCTCGCGGTCCAGGAGCCGGGCCACAGCCTCGGCGTCCAGCTCCGCGCCAGCGGTCTCGAAGGGCGTGGCCGGGACGCAGGAGGGGGCGCCGAAGGCGAACTTCAGCGGCGCCTGACGGCCGCTCTCGATCATGAAGTCGATCCCCTCCACCCCGCAGACATTGGCGATCTCGTGGGGATCGCACACCGCGGCCACCGTGCCCTGCCGCAGCGCGATGCGCGCGAACTCCGTGGGCACCAGCATGGAGCTCTCGATGTGCACGTGGGCGTCCACGAATCCGGGCAGGATATAGCGGGACGGCACCTCCCCGTCCACTTCCCGGACCTCGGAGATCCTGCCTCCGCTGATGACGATCTCCCCGGGAAACCGTCTCCCGCCCACCGGATCCATGACCGTGCCTCTCACCGTGGCCATTCGCTCACCCCCTGCCCGCGGCTCGCTCTCGTCGCGGGCTGCCGCATATTGTCCCCAACATCCCGCAACACGTGATCATCCGTGCCCGGAACGCTCCAGGATCTCGCCCAGGATCCGCGCCCCGGCGCCGGTGTACCTCGCGCACCGAACCCGGCCCTCGCCCTTGGCAAAGGCCTTGATCTGCTCCTTGTCCGTCCAGTCCACCCTGGTGATCTCGGAGCAGCTCACCCTTCCCCCGGACACTTCCTTCAGGAAGCGCTTGTAAAATCTCTTGCCCGCCTTCCACATGGCGGGATCGTCCCTTTGCTCCGGCGTCTCCTTGCCGTGAACCATGCCCAGGCAGAACACCGCTCCGACGATCACCCCGCAGGTGCCGCCGGTGGAGGCGATGCCGCCCCCCATGGCGGCCAATCCTCGAAGGGCCAGGGAGTCCTCCTCGAGCCCCAGCTTTTTCCGGCCCACGGCCAGAACGGCCTGGCTTCAGTGATATCCCCGCAGCATCAGCTCGCGGGCCTCTGCATCCATCGCCTCAGGGGTCATGGGCGATCCTCCTTGCGTATCCGAGCACTGTGACAGATTCCCTCCGTTCCGCTCCATCCGACCCTCTCCCCGCAACCGGCGCAGGGCCCCTCGAGTTTGGCAGATGTTCCCGGGACTGAAAAGGCAAAATCCCGAGATGCCTTGAACCAGTCGCTACCACCGCTTCGAGCCCAGCCGATTGCCGCGCTCCACGAACTTTTTTCGAGGCGGCTTCACAAAACGCAACACTGCGGTTACAATGTCTTAGCTTGAAAAAATGTGCCAACACACCACAAAAAGGAGGCGCCATGCAGACCACGGAGCTCATCCATATGCTGAACCGGGACCTGCGGGACGAGCACGCGGCCGTCCTGCGCTACCTGATCCACAGTTACACCGAGGGGGAGGACACGCCCATCGGGGCCAAGCTCCTCACCCGATCCCGGGAGGAGATGTGGCACATGCACTGGCTGGGGGCCATCATCGGCCGTCTCGGCGGTGAGCCGGATTTCTCTCCCGCGGAATATCCCCACGATCCCTCCAGTCGGGGCACCATCCTCCAGTCCTACATCGCGTACGAGGAAAAGCTCGTGCCCCACTACAACGCCGAGGCGGAGAAGGTTGACGACCCGCACATCAGGCGCGTGCTTGAACGCGAAGCCTGGGAATCGGACTTCCACTCCAAGGCCTTCCGGAGACTGCTGGACAAGCTCGAGCCCCGGGAGGCCGAGACGCTGCCGGAGGCGGAGGCGGAGCTGCCCCGGGAATTCCTGGACACCCTCCAGCGGGAGGTAGCGGCCAAGTACACGGAGATGCTGGAGCACGTCCGCCACAGCTGGGTCCTGCCCGCCGGCGCTTCCCTGGGCTGGGGGCTCATGGACCAGGCCATGGAGAAGATGCGGCACCTGGCCCACTTTGCCGAGGATGTGGCGGAGAACGGCATCGAGCCGGACTTCTCCCTTGCGGACTACTCCCAAAGCAGCGACCCGGCCACCGCCCTGGGCGCCAGCCTGAAGCGCCTGCAACAGGCCCGTGAACGGCACAGGGAGCTGAGGGCGGAGGAGGAAACGGGCCGGCACGCCGGATTGGCCCTCAACCTGGATCTCACCCTGAAGCAGGAGCAGCACCAGGAAGGGGAGATCGCGGACTGGATCAAGGGGATGTGATTTCGGGGCCCGCTTCGGGGCGAAGCCGAGGCTTCCCCATCCCCGAGACATCCACTGGCCCCGAGGTGCGAGTAAAGGGACCCGATCGTCCATTTCACCTGTGGAGCAATGCCATGCGCTGGAAACAGCTGTTCTTGCCCGTACAGAGCATCGACCCCCAGCAGGCCGGAGAAATGATGGAGCAATCCGGCTCGGGGGAGCTGGAAATCCTCGATGTTCGCCAGTCCCGGGAATACGAAAAGGGCCACATCCCGGGCGCCAAGCTCCTTCCCCTTCCGGAGCTGGAGAATCGCCTCTCCGAGCTGGACCCGGACAAGCCGCACATCGTGTACTGAGCCTCGGGCGGCAGGAGCCGCGTTGCGGCTCAAACGCTCTCGGATCACGGCTTTGAGCGGGTGTACAACCTCAAGGGAGGGTTCAAGGCCTGGCAGGGCCTTGCCGCTGTCGGCCCCGAGGAAACGGGGATGCACGTCTTCAGCGGAGAGGAGACCCTGGAGGGGGTTCTGGTCCTGGCCTATTCCCTGGAGCAGGGCCTGCAGGACTTCTACAACCTCATGGCGGAAAGGGCCGGGGACAAAGGATCCAAAGAGCTCTTCGAGCTCCTCGCCGGGATCGAGGACAAGCACAAGGAGCGCATCTTCGAGGAATACCGGGGTGTGGCGAGCTCGCCTCTCGACAGGGAGGACTTCGAGAACAAGGTTGTGGCGGAGTTCATGGAGGGCGGAATGACCACGGAGGAATATTTTCGCCAATTCCGGATGAAAATGGACTCCCGCGCGGACATCCTGGACATGGCCATGACCATCGAGGCCCAGGCCCTGGATCTCTACCGCCGGGCCGCGAATCGCTTCCTGGACCGGGAGATCACCCCCTTCTTCCTGCGCCTTGCCGACGAGGAAAAGGAGCACCTCCGCCGTCTGGGCCAGCTCATGGATGAAATCGAAGAGGACGGGGTCTAGAGCCGTGTCCGGGAGGTCGCCTGCGTGAAACACATCGTTCTTCTGGGGGGCGGACACGCCCACCTGGTCACCCTGGCCAACCTGTGGCGCTTCCACGAGCTCGGCTGTCGGGTGACAGTGGTCCAGCCCCGGGAGGAGCACTACTACTCCGGAATGGGGCCGGGCCTGTTGAGCCGCATGTATGCCGCGTCGCAAATCAGCTTCCCCACCCGGCGGATCGTGGAGAGCCAGGATGCCACCTTCCTGCGGGACGCCGCCGTGGCCATCGATCCCCGCGCGCAAACCGTGCGCCTGGAGTCCGGGGAGAAGCGCGGATACGACCTCCTCTCCTGCAACGTGGGGAGCACCGTGCCCGGCGGGATCGTCAGCCCCAAGGCCCGGGATGTCTATCCAGTCAAGCCCATCGCCGGCCTTTTGACCGCCCGGGACCGGATCGAGGCCCTGGTCGCACAGAAGCCCTGCCACCTGGCTGTCGTCGGCGGTGGCCCGGCCGCCCTGGAGATCGCGGCGAACGCGCGCCGCCTGGTGCGCCGAGCCGGGGGCCATCCCGCGCGGATCACCCTGTTCGCCGGCAAGCGCTTTCTGGCCCGCTTCCCGGAGAGGCTGCGCGCCAAGTCCCGAAAGATCCTGCGCGAGCTGCAAGTGGACCTGGTGGAGCGGGGATACGCG
>CAYFSD010000162.1:0-5142 GCA_964345705.1 uncultured Desulfohalobiaceae bacterium | reverse complement strand
TAACTCAAGGAAATTTTACGCAATCCATAACTCCACATGAAAAAAAACAGTCCGCCTCAAAAACATACGATTACTATGATTCAGAGGCTCATACAAACTTTGAGCGCAACAATGAAAGCATAATATTTCTTTATAGAAATACTAAAAACAACAAGTTGAGCTTATTCATAGTCCATGATGATGGAGAAGGAGGAACTGGAGGAGACGTCAACTTTCAAATCAAAAATATGACTGATAGCTGTTATTTACAACTAGAAGATGATGATGGAGATCTTAACCATCTTAATACACCAAACGACTCGCTTAACTGGCATTGGGTAGACAGCAAAACCGATGGGTGCATCATAAGCGGATTTGACGACAATATCCATATAGAGGTTGATCCGCAAATTCACCAAGGAATTAATGAAATAAATATTGTTACAGGGACATTGGAAAATCCTAACTATGTGCCTCTTCCTGACAAAAATAAAAAGATAATTATCAAATCAAAAGATACTACTGAAGATATAAGCTGGAGTTTTGAAACAGATAACTATATACATTCTTCAGCCGTTATAGACAAAAACAATAATATTTATTTTGGCTCGGGCGATAACAATTTATATGCTTTCTCTGGCAGCGGAGAAAAGAAATGGAGTTATCAAACAAATGGTGATGTCTATTCCTCTCCAGCAATAACGTCAAACAATAAAGTCATTTTTGGCTCCAGCGATGGATCGGTTTACGCAGTGAATACTTCCGGAGAATTATCGTGGACGCAACATATCGCGGATAAAGTCAACTCATCACCGGCTATTTCAAAGGACGGCACAATATATGTAGGAGCTGCTGACGGCTCAGTATATGCCTTGTCTCAGAAAGGCGACATTCAATGGTCCTATTCGACACAGGGCGGGATTGAATCTTCACCTGCGCTAGGAGCAAATGGGACAGTCTATGTGGGATCGAGAAATGGAAAAATGTACGCCTTATCCGATGCCGGGCACAAGAAGTGGTCCTATGCCACGAATGCCTCGATCCTCTCCTCTCCTGCTATAGGCACTAATAACACAATTTATATAGGCTCTCGGGATGGATCATTGTACGCCCTGTCTCAAGAGGGCAATAAATTATGGTCCCATGCCACTGACAGCGAGCTCAATTCATCTCCTGTGATCGGCAAGAAGGGAACGATTTATATCGGGGCCAAGAATGGCATGCTCTATGCCATATCCCAATCTGGCAATCGATTATGGTCCTATTCCACTGGTGGAGAAATAAAGTCCTCACCAGCCATTAGCTCAAATGGCGCAATATATTTTGGATCCCGTGACGGAAAACTCTATGCTCTCTCTCCACAAGGCAAAAAATTGCACACTTTCCAGACAGGCGGTGACATCTCGGCCTCTCCGTGCATCGCCAAGAATGGAACGATATATATAGGATCCGGCGATGGAAAGCTGTACGCCCTTTCAAGCAGCGCCTCGGGTCTTTATCACTCTAAGTGGCCTATGTTTCAAAACACAAGAGATCGCAACGGCCGCGTTGATTTAAAGAATCCCAAGATAAAAAACCTCTCTAAAAGCGGTGATCCCCCTTATAAAAAAGTAACCTGGAGTTGGAACGCTTCCGAGCCCGCCTTGTTTAGATATTCTGTGACACAAAATGCAAGCCACGAATTCCATCAACAACCATTCAACAACACAAAAAGACTCACCTTTCGTGATAAAAACGGCAAATGGTACTTGCATGTGCAGCCTATGGACATGTCCGGAAATATCGGGACTCCTCGAACCAATGCGGCCATGCTGGACAATATTCCACCCCAGGTTGAGCTGAAGGGGGCCCCCGAACAGATAAAGAATTCCACTGCCTATCAACTAGGTGTCACCGGGGAGGATGTGACGCAGTACAAATACAGGTTGGACTCCCCTCAATACAGCCACCCCTTTTCTGTGGACACTTCCATCCACCTCGAGGATCTGGAGGACGGCTCCCATAAACTCGAAGTGAAGGGGCGCGATGCAGCTGGCAATTGGCAGCCCGACCCGACCAGCGCTTCCTGGACCATCGACACCACTGCTCCCTCTCCTACCCGGCTCAGGCTTGACTCTTCCCGGTGGTCCCTCACGGAGGAGCACATTGCCCTCAACTCCACTGTTTCCGAGCTCGCGCTCCGTTTCCGCGAGTCGGGCAGCGGCCTGGACTTCTCCGCTTCCCGACTCGAGCTGGTGGACGGAGCGAACGAGGAGGTCCCGGGGAGCTGGCAGGTCTCAGGAGACGATTTGGTCTTTACCCCGGACGCCCCTCTGCGGGAGTCCGTGTACACCTTAACCGTCCGACTTCAAGACGGGCTGGGCAACGCCATGGAAGAGCGAGATATTCGCTTCTTTGTGGACACCACCCCGCCCTCCCCTCCGGAGCCGGATGCGGTGACCTCGCCCACGCACCAGGCCTCGCAGGTAATCAGCGGATCCAAGCCAGTGGGCGCCTCAGTGGAGCTGAACGGCACGCGCATCGTGGACCATACGGACAGAACCTCCTGGAGTCACGAAGTCAGCCTCTCTCCCGGAGAAAACGAGCTGGTCCTGGCCAGCCGGGACCGGGCGGGCAATCCAAGCCCCAATGCCACCCTGCGCATCGTCTTCGACGACATTGCCCCGCCCCGGGTGGCGGACTCCCTCTCTGTCAACGCCGAGCTGAACGGAACCGCGGCGAAGCTGGACTGGTCCCAGTATCAGCCTCAGCACGGGGACGTGGCCAAATACCAGGTCTTTGTCGCCGAAAGCGAGTTTTCCCGGCTGCAAGGCATGAGCTCCAGGGCGGAGCTGTCTCCCGGAACCAGGAGCTTCGCGATGGAGGGCCTCGACAGGGGCAGGACGTACTCCTTCGCCGTGGCCGCGGTGGACCGTGCGGGCAACAGACGGGAAGAGGTCTCCCCGGTCTCCGCGACCATCGCCGACACCAGCCCTCCGAATGGGGTACAAAACCTTCGGGCGGACTCCGGCCGGACCCGCCTCGAATTCGCGTGGGACGCCCCAAGCGGAGAGGAAGCGGAGGAGTACCGCCTCTACTGGAACGGTTCACAGAGCCCGGAGGTCCTGCCGGCCAACCGGACCACCTGGGAGCGTACCGGCCTGGATCCGGCCGCAGGATACACCTGCCGGGTCGCAGCGGTGGATGCCGCGGGCAACAAGGGCCCCAGGCAAAAGATCACCGCCGCCACCTGGCTGGACAACCCCGAGGAGCTTTCCGCCGAAGGCCGCGACGGGTACGCGGAGCTTTCCTGGAGCAGAGTGCAGCCCGAAGCGCTTTTGCGTCACTACGCGGTGTATGCCAGCCGCTCAGAATTCGACTCCGTGCAGGGCATGACCCCGGAGGTCACCACTACTGACCCTTCCGCCAAGGTGGCCGGCCTGGAGAACAACGCCACCCACCACTTCGCTGTGACCTCGGTGAACATCAGCGGCGGACGCTCACCCCAGGTGAACACGACAGCGGCGACACCGGAGCGGGACCGGGAAGGACCGGAGATAAGCGGGCTCGAATATGACGGGACCGCCCTGGACCAGGCCCAGCCCCTGTCCGAGTCCGGAGCCTTCAGCGTCCGGGCCGAGGACCCCTCCGGAGTGAGCCGGGTGTCCTTCGCCGTGGACGGAGCCCCCCTGCAGACGGAGCACTCCTCCCCCTACCGCGCGGAGCTGGATCTTGGCTCAATCGAGGACGGGGAGCACACCCTGCGCGTCGAGGCGGTGGACAGCCTGGGCAACATGGCCGCGCGCTCCTTCACCTTCGAGGTGGCCCTGGCCCCTCCAGATGCGCCACGGATCACCTCCCCCTCATCCGGGACAGTGACCAATCAGCCGGAGCTGACCCTGGAGGGCACCTCCCGGCCGAATTACGAGATCCGGGCCTATGTCAACGGCACCCTGGCCGGGAACGCGACTGCTGACGCACAGGGAGACTTCTCTCTTCCCATCGGGCTCTCCCAGGGGGTGAACCGTCTCACCGCTCGTGCCGTCAACCGCGGCGGCACAGGCGAATCCAGCCGGGAGGTGGAGGTCACCCTGAACACCGCGGTTCCCTCCCCGCCGCGGAGTGTGAGCGCAGCCGCGCGGGAGATGGGCGAGGTGGATCTTTCCTGGCAGGCCCCTCCGGAGGCTGAGAGGATCGCGGGATATGTGGTCTACCGCGGCGATTCCGCGTTCGAGGATCCCGACCAGGCGAAACGGGTGACCCGGGAGCCCGTGCAGCAAACCTCCTACACCGACATGCCGCAGGCGGACGGGACCTATTCCTATCGCGTGGCCTGCGTGAATCGAGCCGGAACGCGGGGCGAGCCGTCGAGCCTAACCAGCGCGGAGGCGGACGGCACTCCGCCCCGGGCCCTGGCTGTGGAATACGAGCCCCGAGGGGAGCGTGACCCGGACTCCGGAGCGGTGGCCCCGGGACTGGTTGATATAACCCTGCGCCTATCCGAGCCGGTGGCGGCCCGCCCCTTCCTCAGCCTCACTCCGGAGGGCGGCTCGCCCATCAGCGTGGACCTCTCCTCCGAGGGCGAGCTGACCTACAGCGGCAGCTTCGAGGTAACGAACAGCACCCCCTCCGGCCCGGCCTGGGCCGCGTTCTCCGCCCGCGACGAGGCGGGCAACCGAGGCACCGCCATCGAGGAGGGCAAGAAGCTCCTCCTGGACACGGACGGGCCCACCCTTTCCCGCATCGCCCTGGATCCCTCGGCCCCGATCGAGAACAGCCACACCGATCCCGCGACAGTGAGCCTGGTTCTGGGCCTGACCGAGGCCGTGGCCCAGGGCTCCTCGCCAGATCTGGCCTACCGTCTCTCCGGCTCCACGGGCGAGCCGACACCCATCAACGGCCTGGAGCGGATCGGGACCCGGGGAGGGGACGCCCAGACCTGGAGAGCGGAATTCACTCTCCCCTCCGAGGCGGGCCGCGAGGAGGCGCAAACCCTGTCCTTGGAATACAGGGCCAGGGACGAGCTGGGCAATGTCTGCTCCCGCATCGAGGCGGACAACAGCTACCAGGTCTACCAGGGGGACCTGCCGCCACTGCGGGCTCCGGAAAACTTCAGCGGGAGCCTTCGTCCCGGGGGGCGGGTCCAACTCACCTGGGACGCGGTTCCGGATTGCGCGGGATACC
>CAYFSD010000161.1:0-5170 GCA_964345705.1 uncultured Desulfohalobiaceae bacterium | reverse complement strand
CGGCTCTGAATAGGTCCCCTTCCCGGCATTCGCCTGGTTTTTCCCTGTGTGATCCGGGATCCCGGACAACACAAAGTGCCGGGCGGAAAAAAAGAGAGCAGATCCGAAGGCCAGCTGATTCAAAAAACCCAGTGCCCGTAGTCGCTGAGGTGTTGGAGTGATGAATAGTTACCACACGCTTTCTCCGTCTTCGCCAGCCGGCTCGTATGTGCCGTCGAGCCCCATCATCGCAAACGGGGTACAGCGAGTCAGTGAATCGATGAGCCGGTCAATCGGTGCCGCTTCGACTCCCCTTTCACTCGACCCCCGACCCCCGAACCAGCGAACCCAGACGTCGAACGCTGCACGCCGAACGGGAAACGCTGAACGCCGAACGCCGAACGGGGAACGCCGAACGGGTATCCACATTGGACAAAGCGCGATGTTTGAACTACACAACAACTCGTTTCCATGAGATAGTGAAGGAAGCGCTTTCCCCGACAAGGCGCGGCAAAGGACAGAGGCTTCGAGATTCCCGCCACCGGCCTGCCGGGCCAAAAAGCGCGCTCCTTGGCGCGAAAGCCCCGTTCTCAGCGCAGGAGCGGGACAAACCAAAACGGATCCAGATGCGACAGCGCAAAACCCCGCCTGCCTCCTCCAAGGAGCCGGAGGCCTCCACCCGTTCCGTCCTGGAGAGCATCTCCGACGGCGTCTTCACCGTGGACGAATCCTGGCGTATCGCCTACTTCAACCGGGCCGCGGAGCGGATCACCGGTGTGTCCCGCGAGGAAGCCCTGGGCAGGCCCTGCTACGAGGTCTTCAGCTCCAGCATGTGCGAGTCGGACTGCGCCCTGGAGCAGACGCTGTCCACCGGCGAGCCCATCATCAATAAATCCTGCTTCATCATCGACGCCGAGGGCAACCGCGTCCCCATCAGCGTCTCCACGGCCGTTCTGCGGGACGGCAGTGGAGAGATCACCGGGGGAGCGGAAACCTTCCGCGATCTGAGCGAAGTGGAACAGCTTCGGCGCGAGCTCCGCGGGGAACAGCATCTCGGGGACATGGTCAGCCGAAGCCCTGGCATGCGCAGGATATTCGACGTCCTGCCCACCATCGCCCAGAGCGACAGCTCGGTGCTCATCCAGGGCGAAACCGGGACGGGAAAGGAGCTCCTGGCCAAGGCGATCCACTCCCTGAGCCACCGCAACCAGGGCCCCTTTGTCGCGGTGAACTGCGGGGCCCTTCCGGCCGAGCTCCTGGAGTCTGAGCTCTTCGGCTACGTCCGGGGCGCCTTCACCGGAGCGGACCGGGACAAGCCGGGCCGATTCGCGGCGGCGCGCGGCGGGACCCTGTTCCTGGACGAAATCGGGGAGGTCGCCTTTTCGGTGCAGATCAAGCTGCTCCGGGTGCTGCAGGAAAAGGCCTTTGAGCCCCTTGGCTCCAACAAGAGCGTCTCCGCGGACGTGCGCATCATCACCGCGAGCAACCGGGACCTGGAGGAGCTGGTGCGCCAGAACGGATTCCGGCGGGACCTCTTCTACCGGATCAATGTCATCCGGCTGGATCTCCCCCCTCTTCGGGAACGCAAGGAGGACATCCCGCTGCTCGTGGAACAGTTCATCCAGCGCTTCAACCAGCTGCAGAAGAAGAACATTCCCGGGATCCGCTCCGAGGCGCTCTCCCTGCTCGGGGCCCACGACTGGCCGGGCAATGTCCGGGAGCTGGAGAACGTCATCGAGCGGGCCTTCGTCCTCTGCCCGGACGGGGAGTCCATTGCCACGGCCCATCTGCCGGAGGAGTTCCATCCCGCGGACGCGTCCCGCTCGGAGGAGAAACGCGACATCCGCTCCTCCAGGCGTCTCAGCGAGTCCCAGGCCATCATGCGCGCCCTGGCGGAGACAGAAGGCAATCGCAGCGCGGCCGCGCGCAAGCTGGGCATCCACAAGAGCACGCTCTACCGCAAGCTTCGGGCCATGGATCTGGAGCCGCCCCAACGGGACGGCCGCTACCGGAAGGAGTAGCCTGTCCCGCGAGACGCGCCCCAGAGAATCGAGCAGAGGCCCGGAAGGGTCTATACCCGCAGAATCCCCCGGACCCGCTGCTCCACCTCGTTCAGGTCGTGCTCGTCCGGCCTGCCCCGAATGTCCCCCAGCCGTCCCTCCAGGGACATCTTCTGCATGCTCTCCGGGATATACTCCCCCACGACGTAGATCTCGCCCAGAATCTCAAACCCGAGATGATCGAAGAGCTGGGCCATGTACTTCGCCGCGGGCTCGGCCTCGTTGATCCCGGTATGGGCCCCGCCGTAGGTGCAGTACACCACCGCCTTCTTTCCGGACAGCTTGGGAGAGGCCGGCTTGATTGCGCCGTCCTTCACGTATGCCTTGCGCAGCCTGGTGAGCAGATCCTGCAGGGGCTTGCCCGGAAGCCAGGCGTAGACCCCGGAGCCGACGAAGACCACATCGTATTGAAGGACGTCGACTTCCGTGTCGTTCTCGGCCTGAAGCGAATCATGGCTGTGCCCCAGCTCCCGGAGCGTCTGGTCGATCCGTTCGGCCACCTTGCCCGTATTGCCCGTAGAGGAGTAATAGAGATTCAGGGTCTTCATGCTGTACCTCCTGTGCGATTTGGACCTAAGCCCTGGCGTTTCTGTGCTTGGAACTATTCACCAGCCCCAAGCCTCAGCATCCACGGGCACGGGGGCTTTGAATCAGCTGGCCTTCGGATCTGCCCTCTTTTTTTCCGTCCGGCACTTCATGATGTCCGGGATCCGGGATCACACGGAGAAAAACCAGGAGAATGCCGGACAGGGACCTATTCAGAGCCGATGGCCGGTTGATTCAAAAACCCCGTGCCCATGGTCGGATCAAAGTGGTGAATAGTTGCCCTGTGCTTTTCTCTTTTGCGCCAACGGGATCACTGCCTGCTTCGTCCGCGACCGCCTCCCATGCCGCGGCCACCGCTCGCCGGGCCTCGCCCCCGGGCTCCTCCGCCTCGGCCCTGACCGCCGCCCTCGGGACCTCTCCCGCGGCCGCCGCCGCCCATGCCTCTGCCTCCGCCGGGGCTTCCGGATCCAGTCGACCCGGGCCCGCTGCTCTCCGAAGCGGAAGCGGAAAGCCCGAGGCCGTAATTGCTCAGGACCTGCCTCACTGTTTGTCCGTTCCCCTCCACGATCTGGATATTCTTCTGCTCCAGGGCGCGCAGTGCCTTGGGCCCCACTTTCCCTGTGATGAGCACCTCCGCCCCGTGTCCGGCAACGGACTGGGCCGTCTTGATCCCAGCCCCCTGATCCAGGTTCATGTTCGCGGTGTTGTCGATATGGGTGACCTGCCCGGTATCGCTGTCGTAGAGGACAAAACCCGGCACCCTTCCAAAACGGGGCTCAAAGGGACTGTCCAGGGATCCGCCCCCGGCGCTTACGGCTATTTTCATCATTTGCTCCTTGGATTCGTCGGTCCTGTCATGCCGGGAGCCCGATCCGTCCGGACCATGGGCGGATCAAAAAGCGGCTCCCTCTCGGGCGCCGGTTCCCGGCTCTTCCTCAATCACCACTTCATGCGTGTCCATGAAATCCACGTCCACGATCCTGCCCCGCACGGAGCCCTGCTCTCCCAGAATACCGTGGAGCACGTATCCGTCGCCCCGCTCTTCCATGCGGGCGACATCGCTTTGCACCAGCTCTTTCCTTCCCTGTGTCAGCTTGTACACGCTGCTCAAGCACATGGCGCTTCACCCGGATTGCGGCTTGTTCGTTGCGTTCGCCCGTGGCCTTTAAAGGCCTCTCCGTGGAATCGTCCGCGCTCGCGGGAACAGACGGCTTCACTTCAGATCCGACCCTTCACCGGGATCCGGATACCTTCTGCTCCTGCGGGCTCAAGATCCGCTCCAGAACGGGAGCAACCGCTTCCGCGGCCGTGGACTGGCCAATTCGCGACCCTTCCAGACACGCCTCGAAGATGGAGGGGTCCTCCGGAACGGAGCCGATAACGGATACATCCCGCTCCGCCAGCCACCGCTCCATCTTCTCCCCCCATTCCCGGGAGGAGACCTTATTCAGGACCGCCCCCGCATTCTTGCCCATTCCGGAAGCGAGCTCACGAATCCGTGTAGCCAGCTGCAGCGACTCCATGGAAGGCTCCACCGCCAGAAGGACGAAGTCCACCGCCTCCTCCACACCGCGGCCGAAGTGCTCCACTCCGGCCTCCATATCCACGAAGGCGATCTCCTCGCTTCCGAGCTCCAGCTTCTTGAGGAACTCCCTGGTAAGCACCCCCATGGGGCAGGCACATCCCTCCAGGGCCTGATGGATCTTTCCCACTGCCGCCAGCTTCAGCTTGCCGGAAACGCGCACGTAGTCCTGGGGCAGGGAATCCGGGCTTATCCGGTCCCGGGCGAGGACATTGCCCCCTCCCATCCCCTGCTTCACCGCCTCCTTGCCGCCCAGAAACTCCATGAGCGGGCTGGGCGGGCTCTCCAAACCGAGAAGGCTGTACAGCCCGGAATTGGACTCGTCCGCATCCACAACGAACACCGAATATCCGCGACGCTCCGCCTCGTGGGCCAAAAGGGAGGTCAACACGCTCTTGCCGCTGCCGCCCTTTCCGCATACGGACACGATCATGGGACACCTCCTTACCCGGCTTCTCTGTATGAGCCTCGAAGATCAGCTCAGTTATTAAAATAAGCAATATGCATGCCGAAGACAAGCAGCTCGTCCCAGTGCTGCTCCCAAGCACCAATAGACAAAAAACAGCAGAGAGTGTAGCAAATGTGCGACTATACCGACACACCGCGCCTCCACAACACCCTGCGGCCTGGCCTCCGCGTCTGCCGGACCGGGGATCCCCTTATCCGTCTTCCGGGCGATATCCGCAACCCGGGGCCGGGCACCCGCGGAAACGACGTCTGTCAGGCCGCACCCAATCTTCCGATTGCGGCATTGCCTCAAGATTTCGCAATGATTCATCACCTCACTGTCTCAGCGTCCTCGGGCCCATCTTTTTTGAACCAGCTAGCCTTCGGATCCGCTCTCTTTTTTCCGCCCGACACTGACTCCTTTCCGGGATTCGCGACGAGACGGAAAAATTCAGACCTCTGTCCAAGCACATCTTGGCCGACATGTAATTCAACGAAATAATTGAATATCTTTACAAAGTTGGACACTCGACGTCACTTCTTCTAATCTTGACAG
>CAYFSD010000160.1:0-5196 GCA_964345705.1 uncultured Desulfohalobiaceae bacterium | reverse complement strand
GCCATTTCTTCAGCCTGGGCAGCAGGCGTTCGAGATTGTCCTCGATGAGTCGGTACTCGGTCACCGTACGGCCGGTTTCGGGATCCCGAACCTCCACCGGACCGGTCAGGGGCGTCGGCTCGATCACTCCGGAGATTTCCGGGTTGGCCATGGTCCAGACCACCTGGGCCGGCGGGATGCCCACGGGGCTCTTTCGCCACTGGGGGATGGTCTGGCCGTAGAGATTGACGGCGTTGAATACGGGAACATTGAGCTGGGTCAGGGCCTTTTTGATCCGCTTGTTGACCGCGGAATAGAACTTCAGGGAAAAGGCCAGGATCCCGTCCACGACAGCCTTGTTTTCCCGGTCCTTCAGAAGGGAGGTCAGGACCTTCTCGTCCTTGCCGAAGCAGGCGGCCACATTCCAGCCCGCCTCCTCGACCCGTGCGATGAGCTGGTCCATGCTTTGACGCTGACCTGCGATCAGGGAGGAGGAAAAGATCATCATTCCCAGCCAGG
The DNA here is from genome assembly GCA_964345705.1 of uncultured Desulfohalobiaceae bacterium. Taxonomy (GTDB): domain Bacteria; phylum Desulfobacterota; class Desulfovibrionia; order Desulfovibrionales; family Desulfothermaceae; genus JAIPDU01. Next base: position 4,698 of record CAYFSD010000160.1, on the reverse strand, counting down.
GACGCTCGGATACGGCCTGATGCTGCCGGAGGTACCACTTCCGATATTCGGAGAAGTCCTCGAAGATGCGCCCCGCTTCCGGGTGGTAGATCCCGGCCTCAGGTCTTTGCCGGACTTCCTCGTAGGTCACGGAGGAGTCCATCTCGCGGTGGACGATGCGGTAGAGCATGTTCTGGATGTTGGGCACGGAGATATGCTTATAGTAGGCCCGGATTTCCGGCTCAAAGAGGAATCCCCTTTCCTTGAGCTTCTTGTCGTCCTGCGAGCCGCGCAGGGCATACACGCGCTTGCCCCCGGTGTCCGCCTTCTGCAGCAGGAATCGGGTCAGCTCCGGGATCATGACATCCGCCACAACGACCTCCGCCTCGGCCACGGCCTGTGGAGCGGTCCCGTTGGAGCCGAGATCCTGGGGGGTGAAATATCGGATGTCCATATCCGGGGGCAACTCTAGATCCTGCACCGCCCTGTTCACTGCGTAGGAATCCGAATCCGCCACCAGCAGGGCGATATCCCCGGCCAGGGCCGAGGAGGGCAAAAGGACCAGAATGACAATCAAGGCGTATCTGAGCATGGACGAAGACCTTTACGGTGTTGTGCGGATTTCATTGCTGCGACAATCGCTTTTCGACGCCGCTCAGGACGGCGTTCAGGGCCATCTCCAGGGCCGGAGGGCAGTCCTTTGACACCAGATCCCGCATGGTATCAACCTCTTGTCCGGCAATATCCGAGGCGATACGCGCGCACTGGGACTCGTGGGCGCTCAGGTCCGTCACCAGCCCTTTGCCATAGCTGTCGCTCAGGCTCATCGCGGCTTGCAGAAACCCGGCGTACTTGGGATCAAGGAGGACGGAATAGGTGGTGCAAAGGGTGTCCCGCAGAGGGAGGCCTTTTCGGTCGGCAAGCCGGGATGCGAGGGTGTGCAAGCTGATATTGCGTTCCCGGAGCCTGTGGAAAACGCCGCGGTCGACAACCAGCCCGTTCTGCTGCCGCACCGCTTCCCGGACCCCTGCATGGACAGCCCTGGCTATAAGCTCTCCGAGCTTGGAGTGACCCCCGGCATTGTCCAGGCTCCGGCCGGTTCCCTCGGCCACGAGGATGTTGTCCGTGCCGGTTCCGGTGGCTCGATGCTTTTTGGGGGAGTATGCGCTTCGAACATCCAGGTCCAGGAGCGCGGCGGTCTTGGCCTCTGTCGCCGAGATGACGGCCCTTTGCATAGCCCTGGAGCTGAGCTTCATGTTGGGCAGGAGGATGATGTTGATGGTGCCCGGTTCGTAATAATTCCCCGTATCCCGGGACATGCGCAGGGCGTTGGATTTTACCCCGGCCGTGACCAGGGCATGGATGGTCATGTTCTTGTGGCTTTGTTTCTGCACGGAGAGGTTGCTCATATCCGCCCCGGTGAACAGGAAACTGGCCTGTTCCGGGTCCGCCCCGATCACTTCAAGGACATGAGACCTGACCTGTTCAAGGCCCTTGGAATGGCCCAGGCTCCAGCAGGGGGGAGGAGAGTAGTGGTTGCCCACGGTGCGGATGCTACTCCGCTGGCCCTCCAAGGTGGAGACAACGCGCATGGCCCGGCGAAAATCGATGATCAGGGACTTGTTCTCGAAGTCGTTGATGCGGCTCCTGGCGATTCTCGCGCCGCGGACATAGCCGAGCTCCAGGTCGATGTCCCTGGTATCTTGGATTTCTTCTTCGAGTACCAGGTTGTCCTTTTGCCCGAATTCCTCGGAATAGATCCTGGAGGCGAGCCAGGACACGAACTCGCCGCTATGCGTCGCCGCGCGGCAGGTCAGGGTGCAGGGGAACCAGTAGATCCTGTCTTCCTCGACGGCCTCCACATCCCGCCATCCCGGCCTGGAGAAGAATTTCTCCGCGACTTGGCGGTCCTGTCCGCAGCCGTAGATGACCTGGGGATCGAACTCCTGCCATTCCTCCCTGGTTACGGGGACTATCTGACCCTTTTTGCCCAGCTCCGGGGGGATCCCTCCGGCCAGCTCGATGAACTCGTTTTGGAAGGAGCCCTGCCCGGGGGTCATGACCTGGTCCCGGCCCATGAGGCGAATGACCCGCTTTTTCTCCCGGGGCGGGATTTGTCGGGCCTTCTGTCGGATTAGGTCCAGCTGCTGCCGGATATCGTTCACCAGGGCTTTCGCTTCTTCCCTTTTCCGGAAGATGCGGCCCAAGAGCTCGATCTGGCGGTAGCTGTCCCGGAGGGACTCGGTCCGCAGGGTGACAACTTGGCAGTCTCGGCTGGCCAGGCGCTTGCGGAGGTTGGAGTGCATGGGGGAGGCCAATACCAGGTCCGGATGCAGGGAAGTGATCTCCTCGGGACAGGGAGCGAAGTACCCGCCCACGACTGCCTTGTCCGCTACAGCGGCGGGCATGGTCGGGTGCGAGGTGATCCCCTGGAGGTGGTCCCCGGCGTCCAGGGCGAAGATGATTTCCGTCAGGGAGGGCACCAGGGAAACGACGCGTTGCGGGGGCTGGCTCAGGGTGACCTCCCTGCCCGCGTCGTCGGTGAATTGAAGAGCTTGGGCCGTTTCAGCCCGCAACAGGCCAAGGGTCAGGCAGAAAAGAAGCAGTCCTGTGATCGCGAGGTTTTTTTTGCCGAAGCCGCTTTGATGCATAAGCGATCCTTTACTGGTGGTGGCGGAGAAAGCAGGACGCACTGTCGTCTATATCGGTCATTCATTCGGAACGTAGACCATGCTTCCGTCCTGGAGGCGATAGGCCGTGCCGAGCCGCTCTCCCCGGCCTTGAGCCTTTTTCTTCGTCACCTTGCGTGCCTCGATTTTCTTGCCCTCCTTTCGGATGATCTCCATCTGTCCGTCGGGTTTCTTTTTCATGATGGTCATCTCGCTGTTTTTATTGAACATGTCCTGCATGTGGTAGGCGGAGAACAGGGTGAAGATAAGCCCGACGATGAAGACCAGGCCCAAGTCGAAAAGATTGGCCACTCCGGTCAAGGGGTCGTTGCCTTCGGATTCGCCCCGGAGAGGGCTGGAGCTGCCATGATCAAGCATGGTTCGTCTTTTTCGAAAGTAGCGCATGCAGCTTTCCCCCTATCTGTTCCAGGAAAATTGTACGGGCTGGTCCTGGATTCGTTCCCTTTCCGTATGTTCTTGGACCCCGTCTCGCAACGAGTCCTGGAGCTCGGCACGGTTTGCCCTGCTCAAGACCTCCGTGGCCAGCTCGATGTTCTTGAGGTCTTCTTCCACCCAGCGCGATTTGATGGTCAGGAAGAAGAAGGCCGTCAGGCCGAGGGCTATCCCGACCACGGTCGTGGTGAAGGCGATGACCAGGTCGGAGGTGAGCTTGGACATGTCTCCCTGGCCCAAGGCGGCCAGCCCCGTTCCCATGGGGATCAGGGTGCCTATGAGCCCCAGGCCCGGAGCGACTCGAACCAGGATACGCAGGCGGTCCAGGGACTTGCGGATCATCAGCGTGGTATCCTGGAGAAGGTTTTCCACGGCCTCCTCGCCGCCTGAGGCATCCAGGAGGATCTTCCGCAGCTTTTCGATATAGGCTCGGACCCGTTGGGAAAGGAAGGGGCCGCTGGGCTCCCTCAGGATGCGCTCCGGGAGCTGCTCGGAAGGGACTCTTTCCGTTCTGGCCCGTTCCAGCCACTCGGCGAAGAAGCCACCGGCATAGAGGATGAGCCAGACAACGAGCACGGAGAGCAGGAAAAGGACCGGATACAACAGGGACGAGGAGACGAGATAGATGAAGGTTCTCAGGAACGCTCCGACTTCCATAAGCTAAATCCTTTGCTTTTGCGGCGTGCCGTTACGAATCCCAGCGTGAAGACCGCCAGGAGAAACGTGACCAGAAGCGCCGCGTGGTCGGTTTTCATATTCGGCTCTTTTCCCGGATAGGAGGCCAATCCGTAGATTTCCTCCAATTGACTGAACTGGGGCATGACGATGATGGATAGGAGGAAGAAGGAGGCGATTCCGAGCATTGCTCCGCCCAGGAATAATTCGGGGGAAATTCGGAAATAGGCCATTCCCCATTCGAGGACCCAGGCGGTAAGGAGACTGAATGCAATAAAGCCGGCCCAGGTTGCGAGCGCCAGACTCACGCCGGCTTGCGGAAAGAAGGAAAGCAGAAAGGAGATATTGAAAAAGATGACCACCAGGCATACCGGACAGGGAAAGACAAGGGGCAGCCATCCCCAGCTTTTCCTTTTCCCGTGGAGATCGTTTTTCAGGAGATAGAGCCCCCAGAGAATGAGCAATCCCGCCAGAATACCGTGGAGGAGCATCCCGGATTGGAGGAGTTGTTGCAGGATCTGGACATGGCCCTGGAGATCGAGCTGCTGCAAGACCCACCAGGCGAAGAGGAAAATGACAGCATAGGCCAGGCAATAGCTCAGCACCGCAATGATTTTCGTTCTGATTCGGAGGAGCCTTGCCTGCAGCAAGTAATGCATCCCGAGTCCGTTCTTCAGGGCAAAGATGCCCAAAGAAAAGGCAAGTCCCAAAATGAGCGCTTTCAATTCCATACGGATTCTTCGTTTTGCCGTTGTCTTGGGCTTATTGATTTCTTTGTTTTGTCATGTGCTGGATACGTTTTTTTGAAGAAGCCCTGTTCCATTGAGGACGATCACTGGATGAGCCTCGATCAGATCTTTCTTGAAACAAAAAAAATCCCCGGGTCGAATGCATTCGACCCGGGGATATCCCGTTTTTATCC